>NZ_JBGFFF010000193.1:0-6969 GCF_056175785.1 Acidovorax sp. LjRoot204 | reverse complement strand
TTCCTGAACCGGGTTCGGTGAGTCGCCTTGCGGGTTCGGCTCATCGATGGGATGAACTGTACGCCGATGGTGTTCAGGGAAAAACCGCCCAGTCGCAAACTAACTGTTCCAGTTTTGAAAACAATGGCTGGGCCACGTACTGTGACGTTTCGCGTCAGCGGTTGGAGGCGCCGAAGCGCCGGTTTCCCTCGCCCCGGGCGTTGGGCCGGGGACTACACAGCAGTGGCTTGTGCTCTGGTTACAGGCCTGCGGATCTATCGGTCTATGGCTTGTTGCGTGTCTTGCGCACCGAACGCGGAGCGGGGCTTGTGGCTCGGGTGCTTGCCTGATCCAGCCACAGTAAGGTGTTCATTTGCGCCATGAAATGGCGCAGATAGTCGGGGGACAGGGAGCGCATCAGGTTCAGTGAGCGCAGCATCAGCTTGTGGGCGTTGAGTGGCCCGGCGTTCTCAGGCCCCCTGTGCAGGGCCTGCACCACCTGCTGCTCGGCGGCGATGTGCGACCAGACCTCGCTGAAATGGCGCACGCTTTTGAGCGTGGGCAATGGAGCGCTGTCCATCGCAAAGGGGTCGTCCCTGGCGATGCTGCGCCGAGGGGTTCCCAGGGTTTGGTTCAGTTGTGCCAGCGCAGACGCTGCAGGGGCGGGGCGTTGGTTGCCCTGTGATGGAGGTGTGTGGGGCGGGCTTTCGGGGTAGCTCGCCAACGCCGTATCGAGCTTGTGCGCCAACAGCCGCTGCACGGCCGCTGATTGGCCAGGCAGGCGGCGCGCCAGGATCTCCAGGTAGTGAAAACGCGCGGGGTCGTTGTGGTGCGCGCCAACTGCACGCAATGCCTCCAGACGGTGATCTGTCATGGTGCGCGGGGAGACTCGGTGGACCGGGTGTTGGCGGCCTTGGGGACTGGGGCCATCTCCACCCGGCGGTTTTGTGCACGGCCTTTTTCGTCGCTGTTGTCAGCCACGGGTTGTTCGGCGCCGAAGGCTGCGGCGAACACCTGGGACGATGGCATGCCCTCGTCAATCAGAGCCCGGGTCACGGTGAGTGCACGCTGGGCTGAAAGCTCCAGGTTGTCCGCAAAACGCTTCTGGCTGCCGCGCAGCAGCGCGGTGTTGTCGGTGAAGCCGCTGACCATCAGCATTTCGTCGCGCTCCCGCAAGTAAACCCCCAACGGCTGAACCAGACTCTTGAGCAGTTGCCGTCCCTCGGCACGCAGTTCGTCCGAACCGGTGGCAAACAGCACGCTGCCGCTGATACCAATGCGCCCGTTGTTCACCGTCACGCGCCCGCTGGCCAGCGGAATGGCCAGGGCCTTCTCAAGCGCCATGCGCCGCTGCTCTTCCATCTGGCGCTTTTGCACTTCCTGCTGAAGGTTGGCCACCAGGTCGATCTGCACCACCAGCACGCCCACGAGGATCAGTACAAACGCACCCAGCAGCCCTGCCATCAGATCGCCGAAGACGGCCCACACCGGTGCCGTCTGGTCGGTAGCATCATCCAGGGTGTCGTCCACGCCGGTCACGCGGGCACCCCTTGTTCTGCCGTGGCCTTGCCATGCAGTCGACGCAGGTCTTCCACGATGCCTTGTTGTGCGCTGATGCTCAGGTCAATCACCTCGCGGGCCTGCGCCACGTAGTACGCCAGCTGTTCGTCGCTGCGGCCCATGGACTCGCGAAGGGCGTCCTCCATGCCTTGCAGGCTCTCCACGAGCTTCTCGTTGCTGGCACTGAACAGGCCGACGCCGTGCTGGAAGGATTCCCCCAGGCTGGACAACTCGATGGCGCTGGCCGCAACCTGCGCTGCCACTTCGTCCACCTTGCCCGCCTGTGCGCCCAGGGCCTGTGCAAACTGCTGGCCCGCCTGTTCGAGCACCTCGGCGGCGGAACCCACCAGTGCGTCAATGGCCGCGCGCTGCTGCACAGCGGCTTCGTTCACGGACTGCAGCAGGCTGCCCAGCTGCTGTGTCATGGCCGTGCGCTCGGCCAGTGCGAGGTTGTCGCGTTCGCCCAGGCGTGTCATTTCCTGTCGCAACTGGGTAATGACTTCGGCCGCCGCTTGCGGCACGTCGGAGGCGGTCTGCAGCAGGCGCGTCAGGGGGGCTTCCAGCGCAGCGCCCAGGGTGGCCAGGTGCTCTGCCACGGCGGCTTGCAGAGTATCCAGGCGGTCCACTGCCGCCTGTCCGCGCGCGGCTTCTGCATCGCGCAGGGTGGTCAGTTCCTCGCGCCACACCAGGGTCAGCGCATCCATGCGTTGACCCTGGGCTTGCACCCATTGCGCTTCGTTGTCGATGCGTGTGCGCAGCAGGGCGTCGGATTGCTCCATCAGCGCGGTGGCGCTGCCCAATGTACGGTCCACCTGGGCGTTCAGTCGCAGACTCACTTGCGTGGCGGTGTCTTCCAGGGTCTGCATCAGGGCGCGCTGTTGTTCCACGGTCTGTGTGGCTGCGCGCTGCCATTCAGCGCTGAGCGTGTGGGCCAGTCTCTCCAGGGACTGGCTCCAGCCTGCCAGCCGTTGCGCATCGGCGTCGCGCTGCGCCTGCTGAGCATCGGTGACGGTGCTTTGCAATGCAGCCAGCAAGGCCTCGGAGCGTTCTTCAAATGCGTTGTTGGCTGACTGCAGGCGGTGCTCCAGCTGCTGGGCTGCTTGGGCGAGTGCCGCGCCGGTTGTCTGGTGCTGTTCGGCAGTTTGTGCCCCTGCGCTTTGCCATTCGCCGCTGAGTTTCTGGGCCATCTCGTGCATGGACTGCGTCCAGTCGGCGAGCCGCTGCGTATCCGCAGCGCGCTGCGCACCGTGGGCTTCGGCTACCGTCGCCTGCAGTGTGGTGACCAGGGCTTCGGCCTGTTGTGCAAATGCCTGGGTGGTGGCTTGCAATTGCCGGTCCATCTGCTGTGCGGTGCGCTCCAAGACCTGGCCCACCTCCTGCTGCTGGGCCAGCGTCTGGTTGCCCGCTTGATGCCATTCGCTGGCCAGGTTGCGAGCCATGTCCTGCATGGAGTGCTCCCAGCCTTGCAGTCGCCGCTGGTCGGACTCCGCCAGGGCAGCTTGTTGCTGTGCAGCCGATACGTGCAGGGAGTCCAGCAGTGTTTTCGATCGTTCGTCGAAAGTCTGCGTGAGCTTTTGCACTGCAACCTCAAATTGGGTAGTCAGCGCGCCCTGTGTGTTCGACTGCTGGTCGAGCGCCTGGGCCCAGGTGTCGGCCACCTTGCGTGCCGTGCCCTCCCATTGCGCACTGAGGCTTTGCAGCTGCTGGCCTGTGTGCTCTCGCAGCCGCTCGTGGGTGCGCTGGGACTCTTGTGCCAGCGTTGCCATGGCCTGTTCCACCACCGGGCGCATGGCGGCGGTGGCCTGCTGGGCACTGGTGCTCAGGCTGTCTTGCAGCGATGTACCCACGGACTGCGCCAATTGGGTGTAGGCGGCAGATGCCTCTTGATGAAACCCCTGCTGTTGCGCCAGCAGCTGGTCGTTGAGCTGGCTGTGGCGGCGCTCCAGTCCTTCCATCATGGCTTGCAGGCGATCGGCAATCAGGGGCAGGGCCTGGGCCTGCGCTTGCAGGGCCAGCAAGGTGTCCTCGCGCCGTTGGGCGGACGAGAAGGCACGGAATAGCGTGGGGATGCGCGCATCCAGCTGGCGCACCGCCTGCAGCCTCTCTCGGYGGCTCAGGGCGGACAACAAGCCCAGTGCGGCCGATGTGGCGACCCCCGCGACGGACGTGCCGAACGACAGACCCAGCCCCTTGATGGGCGCAGCCAGTGCATTGCGGATGGATTCCAGGTTGCCGGAGGCCTCCAGGGCGAACACGGCGCCGTGGAATGTCACCACCATGCCCACGAAGGTGCCCAGCATGCCCAGCATGACCAGCAGCCCCACCAGGTAAGGCGTGAGTGCAGGGCCAGGCAGGGCTACACGCTCTCCTTCGATACGTTGGCGAACCGGGTGGCGCAGTGCGGGGTCGAGGCTTTCCAGCCAGGCATCCAGGGCAGGGGGCTCTTGATGGGCCTCTAGCGCACGCGTCAGCAAGGCGGTGGCCGCGCGATAGCGCATCAGCTCCCAAGCTCCCAGCAGGTAGGTGGCGGCGATCATCACCGTCATTGCCAGTGCCAGCGGGCTGTGGCCCACAAAACCCCAGCCCACCCAGCCAGCGGCTGCAAGGCCCGCAGCGAAGATGGCTGTCATCACACTCTTGTTCATTCCTGTTGTCCTGTTGTGTCGTTCTGTGCTGCTTCCAGCAGTCCCGTGATCGGTTCCATGCGCGTTTGCAGCTCTGCGGCAAGTAGGGCCTGCATGTCGCGCTCGAAGGCCCACAGCCAGCCTCCGGCCTGCCGCCAGCGCGCAGGCTCATCGGTCAACCCTTGGGTGGTCAGCCTGTGCTGGTGTTGCCGGTGGCGGTGCGCCATACGGCGCTCCAGGTGCGCGGGTAGCAAGGCCCACAGCCGTTGTTCACGCGGTGCCAGCATGCGCTCCATCACAGCGTCCAGCGCCGCCACCTGGCGCAATCTGGGGGCACCTTGTGCGATCGCCTGGCGCAACTGTGCCCGCAGGGGCTGCAGCCGCAGCTCCATCTGCTTTTGCAGGTCCAGATAGCGTGGCGCGTGGGTGGCGAAATCCGTGTCCACCCTCGGGTCGGGCAGTTCCACGGGGGTGTTGTCCGCCCGGGCCCGCAGTGGCTTGGGTGCAGTGGGCCTCGTGGCCAGCTGCACTTCGAGGTCGGCCTGAACCTTCGCTACCAGGCCGGCGAGTACCGTCATGTTCAGCGCCATTGCCGGGTGCTGTGCAGTCGCCGCCTGCGATGGCAGCTTCTCGATCGCGTGCAGCGCCCGGCTGAGCTGGACGGCGTCCACGGTTCCCAGCCATAGGCTCAGCTGCTCTGCCACATCGGGGGGCTTGGCTGCTGGTAGCGGAGGCGCGGCCCGCTCGCTGGCTTCCCGCGTCCATTGCTGGAGCAGGACCACGAGGCGTGAGCTGTTGAGTCGGTGGTGTTGGGTCATCCCGTGAAGGCTGTGCACTGGGTGGGCACGGCCGGGCGGGACGGTCCGGCGGCGCGTGCATCGGGGGAAGGAGTCCTCCCGAAGGCAAAGCCCGCTATTTTCGCAGGAAYGACAGACCAGTCTGCCAGTCAGCCTCCGGCGTTGCAGCTGTTACACAAGGGAAAGGGCTCCATGCAGCGCCTCGAGGCCCGGCCAATGGGCCTTTTTGGGGGGGCGCCATGGCTTGAGTTTGGCTCAGGCCGATGCCATGCCCGCCTCAGTACGTCTCCAGATGCAGTCGCCCTTCGCGCTGAAGCGTCCCACCCAGGGCGTCCCAGCTCAGCCCCGCCTCCTGGGCGATGTCACGCAGCGCCATCACCACGCCTTCTTCCATGCYCTTGAGSCCGCASACGTAGAAGTGGCTGTTGTCATCGCGCAGCAGGGCCAGCAGGTCGGCGGCGCGCTCGCGCATCAGGTCTTGCACRTAGCGCYTGGGYTGSCCSGGCGTGCGSGAGAAMGCSAGGTTGATGTCGATRAARTCCTTGGGCAGSSWYTGCAGSGGSCCGAAGTASGGCAGYTCCTGCTGCGTGCGYGCGCCGAAGAACAGCAWGAGCTTGCCGCCYTCRAACTTGCCGCTSTTGCGTAGCCTGCGCCGCCACTCGGTCATGGCGCGCATGGGAGCGCTGCCGGTGCCGGTGCAGATCATCACGATGTGCGATCGCGGGTGGTTGGGCATGAGGAAGCTACTGCCGAACGGCCCCACCACCTGCACCTTGTCGCCCACCTTCAGATCGCAAACATAGTTGGAGGCAACGCCTCGCACAGGGTTGCCATCGTGGTCCACGGTCACGCGCTTCACGGTSAGCGMSASGTTGTTGTAGCCGGGSCGYTCGCCGTTGCGCGGGCTGGCCACCGAGTAYTGGCGCGCGTGATGGGGTTTGCCCAGCGCATCGGCGCCCGGCGGGATGATGCCAATCGATTGCCCTTCCAGCACGGGGAACGGCATGCTGCCGAAGTCGAGCACCACATGGTGGGTCTCGCTCTCAAAACCCGCCTCGGTGCAATTGAAGTTCCCGACCACGGTGGCCGTGGTCGGGTTTTTGGGCGGAAAAAGATTGGTGTAGGGATGGGCTGCAGACCAGGGCGGTACCGTGGCTCCGTACTGGGCGGAGCGAAACACCTGCGTGCCCGGCTCAGCAGGCGCCTCGGGGGCTTGCTGCAGCGCCGTTACCTCTGTGGCTGGCTCTCCGTCTGCTGCGACCAGTTCATGGGGGGCAAGCTCGCCCGGCAGTTCTTCCCAGCTGAACTGTTCCTCAACGGTGTAGGCACGGGCCACTGGCACCGCACGCCAGTTGTCGATGGAACCCGTGGGGCAGGGCGAGATGCAGGCCATGCAGCCGTTGCACACATCGGCTCGCACCACGTAGTTGTTGTCGTCGTGCGTGATCGCGTTGACCGGACAGGTGGCCTCGCAGGTGTTGCAGCGAATGCAGATCTCCGGGTCGATCAGATGCTGCTTCAGGATGCCGTTGTCGATCAGCGTGTGGGTGTCCATATTCATTCTTCGAGCAATATCCGGCTACCAGTGCTGGGACCTTGCATACAGTGGAGGCATTCGGTGTGCCACAACGCAGAGCCCGCTTCGCCGGGCCGCTCGTGCCATCTTGCCAGGGGCGAATGCGGCACGGGCAACTCAGCGGCGATCAATTAAAACGCACGTACTCRAAATCCACCGGCTGGCGGTTGATGCCCATSACSGGSGGCGMGATCCAGCCGGCAAACTTGCCCGGCTCGACCACACGGCCCATCAACGACGCCACAAACGCGAAGTCTTCGGGCGTGGGCAGCCATTCGGCCTTGCGTGCGGTCCATTCTGCCTCGCTCACCACGCGGCCGTCGGGCGACATCTTGATGCCCGCCAGCGGAAATACAGGCCAAAAACGGGTGATGCGCTAGGGATTCATGCCTCAATAGCTACACTATTAATAGCAAAAGCCCGCACAGAGGCG
>NZ_JBGFFF010000192.1:0-7005 GCF_056175785.1 Acidovorax sp. LjRoot204 | reverse complement strand
CCACACCGTCGGGCAGGAACAGCGTGACCGCAATGAACAGCGCRCCCAGAAAGTACAGCCAGAACTCCGGCGCCGTCACCGTGAGCCAGCTCTTGGCACCGTTGACGATGAACGCGCCCACGATGGGTCCGATGAGTGTGGCGCGCCCGCCCACSGCSGCCCAKAYSGCGATCTCGATGGAGTTGGCSGCGCTCATCTCGCCGGGGTTGATGATGCCGACCTGSGGCACRTACARCGCMCCSGCCACGCCGCACATCAYGGCSSWGATGRYCCAGATSGTGAGCTTGTAGGGCAGCGGCGAATAGCCCGAGAACATGACGCGCGTTTCGGCATCGCGCACGGCCTGCAGCACGCGGCCAAACTTGCTGCGCACCAGCCAGCGCGCCAGCAGGAAGAAGCCCAGCAGCGACAACCCCGTCAGCACGAACAGCGTCATGCGCATGTTCTGCGTGGCAATCGGCGTGCCCAGGATGCGCTTGAAGTCGGTAAATCCGTTGTTGCCGCCAAAGCCGGTTTCGTTGCGGAAGAACAGCAGCATGGCCGCATACGTCATAGCCTGGGTGATGATGGAGAAGTACACACCCTTGATGCGCGAGCGGAAGGCGAAGTAGCCGAACACAAACGCGATCACGCCCGGCACGGCCACGATGAGGATCAGCGTAGCGATGAAGCTGTCGGACAGCGCCCAGTGCCAGGGCAGCTCCTTCCAGTCCAGGAACACCATGAAGTCCGGCAGGTCGCTCTTGTAGTTGCCGTCGCGGCCGATCTGGCGCATGAGGTACATGCCCATGACGTAGCCGCCCAGCGCAAAGAACAGGCCGTGGCCCAGGCTCAGGATGCCGGTGTAGCCCCAGATCAGGTCCATGGCCAGCGCACAGATGGCGTAGCACATGATCTTGCCGAGCAGCGCCACGGCGTAGTCCGACAGGTGGAACATGCTGCCTGCGGGCACCCAGAGGTTGAGCACGGGTGCCACGGCGCACACCACGATGAGTGCCACGATAAAGGCCGACCAGCCACCGCGCGTGAGCAGCGGCGCCGGTGCGGGCAGTTGGATGTTGGGAGAAGTTGGCGTAGTCATGATCAGTCGTCTCTGGTGCTTCAGTCGGCCGTACGCCCTTTGACCGCGAAGATGCCCTGGGGCCGCTTCTGGATGAAGATGATGATGAACACCAGCACCGCAATCTTGGCCAGCACCGCGCCCGCCCAGCCTTCGAGGAACTTGTTCAGGATGCCCAGGCCCAGCGCGGCATACACCGTGCCCGCCAGCTGGCCCACGCCGCCCAGCACCACCACCATGAAGGCATCGACGATGTAGCTCTGCCCCAGGTCCGGCCCMACGTTGCCCACCTGACTCAGCGCGCAGCCCGCCAGGCCCGCAATGCCCGAGCCCAGCGCAAAGGCCATGGTGTCGATGCGCGCAGTGTTCACGCCCATGCACGAGGCAATGGGGCGGTTCTGCGTCACACCACGCACGAACAGGCCCAGGCGCGTGCGGCCGATCAGGTAGCCCATGCCCAGCAGCACGGCGATGGCAAAGCCGATGATGACAAGGCGGTTGTAAGGCAGCGTGAGGTTGGAGAGCACCTGCACGCCACCGCTCATCCACGCGGGGTTTTCCACACCCACGTTCTGCGCACCAAAAATCGTGCGCACCAGTTGCATCAGCACCAGGCTGATGCCCCAGGTGGCCAGCAGCGTCTCCAGGGGGCGCCCGTACAGAAAGCGCAGCACGCCGCGCTCCAGCACCGCACCCACGGCGGCCGAGGCGCCAAAGGCCAGGGGCAGYGCAGCGACCAGGTACCAGTCGAACGCACCCGGAAAATACTTCTGGAAGATGCCCTGCAYCACRTAGGTGGCGTAKGCGCCGATCATCATCAGCTCRCCGTGSGCCATGTTGATSACGCCCATCAGGCCGTAGGTGATGGCCAGGCCCAAGGCGACGAGCAGCAGGATGGAGCCCAGGCTGATGCCCGAGAACGCGGCGCCCAGGCGCTCGCCCCAGGCGAGCTGGCCTTCCATGGCGCGCAGGGCGGCCTGCAATGCGGCCTTGACCTTGGCGTCTTCTTCGACGGTGACGCGTTCATTGAGCAGCAGCCGCGTATCAGGTGTGGCGCTGAGCGACAGTGCCTGGGCGGCTGCGATGCGTTGTGCGGGGTCGTCGCTGCCCAGCAGCGTGGCGGCGCGCGCCAGCTCCAGCTGGGTCTTGATCTTGTCGTTGGTTTCCTGCGCCAGTGCCTTGTCGAGCAGGGGCAGACGGCCTGCATCCGGTTCCTTGGTCAGTGCCTTGGCGGCGGCCATGCGCTGGGTTTCGTCCTTGCCAAACAGCGCCAGGCCCGCCAGGGCCGTGTCGATCTCGCCGCGCATGCGGTTGTTGTTGATGATGTCTTCGGCATCGGCGGGCACAGGGACCTCGGCGCCAGTGACAGGGTCGATGCCCTTGTCATCGCGCACGATCAGCGCCTTGCCGTCGGCCACCTTCACCGCGTCGTCGGCCAGCGCCTGCAAGAAGGCAGCGGTGCGTTCGCTGGGCTCCACCACGGCCTGCTGCACGGCGGCCACACGGTCGTCGGTGTCACCAGCGGCCATGGCCAGGGCCTGCTCGGCGGTGAGGGCGTGGGCGCTGCCCGCTAGGCACAACAGGCTGACCAGGCACCAGCGCATGGCCAGAAAACATCGCAACATAAGAAGAATTCCATTCGGCCTGCTGTCGGTGGCAGGCGGGTGTCAAAGAAAAAGGGAGGGCGCACACAGGCGCCCTCCCCTCTTGGGCACACTGCAGGTGCTTACTTCTTTTCAGGTTCGTCTTTTTTCTTGTCGTTGCCTTCGATGTAAGGAGACCATGGCTTGGCCTTCACGGGGCCGGGGGTCTTCCACACCACGTTGAACTGGCCGTCGGCCTTGATCTCGCCGATGAACACGCTCTTGTGCAGGTGGTGGTTCTTCTCGTCCATCTTGGAGACGATGCCCGACGGTGCCTTGAAGGTCTGGCCGGCCATGGCGGCAATCACCTTGTCCACATCGGTGCTCTTGGCCTTTTCAACCGCCTGCTTCCACATGTTGATGCCGATGTAGGTGGCTTCCATCGGGTCGTTGGTGAGCGGCTTGTCCTTGTGGCCGGCAATGCCCTTGGCCTTGGCGTAGTCGCTCCACTTCTTGATGAACTCGGTGTTGGCCGGGCTCTTGATGGACTGGAAGTAGTTCCAGGCAGCCAGGTGACCCACCAGCGGCTTGGTGTCCACACCGCGCAGCTCTTCCTCGCCCACCGAGAAGGCGACCACGGGCACGTCCTTGGCCTTCAGGCCCGCGTTGCCCAGTTCCTTGTAGAAGGGCACGTTGGAGTCACCGTTGATGGTGGAGACCACGGCCGTCTTGCCGCCCTGGCTGAACTTCTTGATGTCGGCCACGATGGTCTGGTAGTCAGAGTGGCCGAAGGGGGTGTACTTCTCGTCGATGTCGSTGTCCTTCACGCCCTTGCTCTTGAGGTAGGCGCGCAGGATCTTGTTGGTGGTGCGSGGGTASACATAGTCGGTGCCCAGCAGCACCCAGCGCTTGGCGCTGCCGCCGTCCTTGCTCATCAGGTAGTCCACTGCGGGGATGGCCTGCTGGTTGGGCGCGGCGCCGGTGTAGAACACGTTCTTGGAGAGTTCCTCACCCTCGTACTGCACGGGGTAGAACAGCAGGCCGTTCATTTCTTCCACGACCGGCAACACCGACTTGCGCGACACCGAGGTCCAGCAGCCGAAGATGACCGAGACCTTGTCCTGGCCCAGCAGCTGCTTGGTCTTTTCGGCGAACAGGGGCCAGTTGGAGGCTGGGTCCACCACCACGGGTTCGAGCTTCTTGCCCAGCACGCCGCCCTTGGCGTTGATCTCGTCGATCGCCATGAGCACGGTGTCTTTCAGCACGGTCTCAGAGATGGCCATGGTGCCCGACAGGCTGTGCAGGATGCCGACCTTGATCGTGTCCTGGGCGTGGGCTGGCAGCGCAGACAGGCCAGCGAGCGTAGCGACGGCCGCGAGGGCCTTGAGGGAATAACGACGTTGCATGTGTGCTTCTCCGGTGGTGGTTTCAATCAGGAAATCAATCAAACCGCTTCGCCCGGTGGGCCCCGGTGTGGAGCCCCTGTGGATCGGGCGATGGAATGGATTCTGGAGAGCGGGGCCGGTTGGCGAAATACGCCGGGTGGCGTACACGCCCCGCTGCGAGGCCGCATCACACGGGGGCCGTTGCGCGGCGACTCACCACCCCCGATGCACGCCACAGGTGCACAAGGGCAAGGATGGCATTCACTATGAAAACAATAGCTGTTACGGCATGTACCACTAGCGCTACCAGCCCATTTCATGCAAAAACCTTGGCCTGCAAAGGTTGTGGGGCCTCCGTAGAATCCAAGGGTTTTCCCTAGTCTTGTGCGCCTGGCCTCATCGGCCCCGGTGCTGCCCTTTAGTCCCTCTGCGCTCCATGAACCTCCCCCTGCTGGCCCTGGCCATTGCCGCTTTTGGCATTGGCACCACCGAATTCGTGATCCTGGGGCTGCTGCCCGAAGTGGCAGGTGACCTGTCCGTCTCCATCCCCGCCGCCGGCATGCTGGTGTCGGCCTACGCACTGGGCGTGGCTGTGGGTGGACCGCTGCTGGCGGTGGCCACCGCGCGCTGGCCGCGCAAGACCACGCTGACCTGGCTGATGGTGCTGTTCATCGTGGGCAATGTGGGTTGCGCGCTGGCCCCCAGCTATGCGTGGCTGATGGTGGCGCGCGTGGTCACCTCGTTCTGCCACGCCGCGTTTTTTGGCATTGGCGCCGTAGTGGCCGCCAGCGTGGTGGAGCCCCACAAGCGCGCCCAGGCCATGGCGCTGATGTTCACCGGGCTCACGCTCGCCAACGTGCTGGGCGTGCCGCTGGGCACGCTGCTGGGCCAGCACCTGGGCTGGCGCTCCACCTTCTGGGCGGTGGTGGTGATTGGGGTGCTGGCCGTGGCCGCTGTGGTGCGCTGGGTGCCACACCTGCGCCACCAGATCAGCGGCAGCGCGCTGGGCGAGTTCCGCGTGCTGCGCATTCGCCAGGTGTGGCTGGCGCTGGCGGTGAGCGTGCTCGCATCCACCAGCATGTTCACGCTGTTCACCTACATCACGCCCATCCTGCGCGACGTGACCGGTGTCTCGCCCCAGAACGTGAGCGGCGTGCTGCTGCTGTGCGGCGTGGGCCTGACCATTGGCAACCTGCTGGGCGGCCGCCTGGCGGACTGGAAGCTGCTGCCCTCGCTGATGGGCATCTTTGCCGTGCTGGCGGGGGTGCTGGCAGCGTTTTCGTTCACCAGCGTGTGGCTGTGGCCTGCCGTCATCACCGTGGTGGTGTGGGGCATGGTGTCGTTCGCGGCGGGCACGCCACTGCAGGCGCGGGTGGTGTCGCAGGCGGGCGATGCGCCCAGCCTGGCGTCCACGCTCAACATCGGCGCATTCAACCTCGGCAATGCCATTGGTGCCTGGCTGGGGGGCGCAGTCATCACGGCCGGGTGGTCGCTGCAGGCCATTCCGCTGGTGGCGGCCGCCGTCACGCTGAGTGCGCTGGCGCTCACGGCCTACATTGCCTGGCTGGACCGGCAGCCCACGCACAAGGCTCCGGCGCTGGCCGACTGCAAGGCGGCCTAAGCCGTTTCGGCGCGCTCGAACGCCACATAGCCGTCTTCGATGGCAGGCAGGATCTGCAGCACCTCGAAATACGGCACGGTGAGCAGGGGGGAATCGCGCAGCCGCTCCATGAAGTCGTAGTGCTTGAGCGGGTCATCGGTTTCCACCAGCATCAGGTCGCTGCAGGGCGCTGCGAAGGCCTCGGCATCGAAGTGGCGCAAGCGCAGGGCTCCCTGGTAGCGGGGCAGCAGGGCATGCAGGTGCGCCTCACCCAACTCACGCCTTTGCTCACGGGGCAAACGCAGCCACTCGGGCAGTGCACGCAGGTGGATGAAGAAGGCATAACGGGTGGCCATGGGGGTGATCTCCTGGGGTCGATGAGAAAACAGGTGTTGAGCCGGCAGGCTTGGATCAAGCAGTGCGCAGCAGGCGGGCCAGCAGTCCGGGTGCCCAGCGCTGCAGGTGCCAGGCCGCGCGCGCCTTGCCGATGCGGATGTCGGTGTGCCCCGCCATCAGGCCGCGGACCAGTGCCTGTGCAGCGACATCGGAAGGAATCTTGCCGCGCCCTCGGCCCCGGGTCATGGGCGTGTCCACCAGGGGCATCACAGCGTGAACCACCCGCACTGGGCTGCCTTGCATCTGCACCCGCAGCGCCTGGGTGAACAGGTCCAGCCCGGCCTTGGTGGCGCTGTAAACCGCTGCCGTGCGCTTGGGGCAAGAGCCCAGCACCGACCCGACATTGACCACCCATGCGCGCTGCTGGGCCTGCAAATGGGGCAGCAACGCACGCGTCAGCGCCATCGGCGCCAGCAGGTTGATCTCGACCTCCGCGCGCATGTCCTGTGCCCCGTAGCCGGCATCGTCCACCCGCAGGTCGCTCTGGATGCCTGCGTTGTTCACCAGCGCGCCAATATCGGGATAGCGCAGCAGCCACTGCGCCGCCAGGCCGTCGATCTCTTCAATGCGGGACAGGTCGGCCACCCAGGGCTCGATCAGTCCATGGGCATCTGTCAGCGCCTGCAGCGGCTCGGCCTGCCGTGCCACGGCCAGTACGGGCACGCCGCACCGTGCCAGCTCCAGGGCCAGCGCCAGGCCAATGCCCGAGCTCGCGCCGGTGACGATGGTGCGTGGCAAGGGGCCTGCGGGCGCGGCCCGGCGTGCGGTGGTGGGGGTGCGAGCGTGTGACATGGGCCGCACTCTAGGCATGGCGCCGTCCGTCGTCATCAACCCAGGTTAATTGGCGAACGAAGGAGGCTCTCACCCTCAGGCGCGGCGGAAACTTCGCAACGCTGCCACGCGGCATACTGCGCGCCATGGCACCCATCCCGCACCCCGCCTTCTGGTCGCTCCTCACACAGGCGGCGGGCACGCAGGCCC
>NZ_JBGFFF010000191.1:0-7047 GCF_056175785.1 Acidovorax sp. LjRoot204 | reverse complement strand
ATGCGGCGCTGGGCATTGGTGTGGCCAACGGGGCATTGCTGATGGCCTTTTTCAAGCCCGGGGCCAGCTTTCGCGTGGGCATGGTGGTGCTGGGCCTGATCGCGGCGCTGGGCGCCTGGCGCACAGCGCGCGACTTTGACTGGTCGCCCCTGGCGCGTGCCGTGGTGGCGGTGCTGGCCGCCATCCCCTTGCTGGGCATGGGCGTGTGCCTGGGCCTGCTCTTCAAGGCCTTGCGCGAACGCGGGTAGGGGTGGGCCGCCCACCGCATACCCCCGAGGCAGTCAGGCGGTCACAGGGTGCTCCAGCATCTGCGCAAAGTACGACTCGGGCTGGATGTTGGTGTAATTGGGAATGTCTGCCGACAGCTCAGCCATCGTCGCCTTGGCGGCCGTTTGGGCCTGCTTCAGGTCGCTGAAGAACGCGTTGGTCAGCGCCACGATCTGGCCCGGGCGCGGCTCGCCAGGGTAGAGAACACGGTCGCTCTCCAGCCGCACCAGGCCCAGCGGCTGCAATGCTGCGCGGGCGATGCGCATGTGCTCGGAGTGGTAGTAGTCGTGGTTGAAGGTGGCGCCTTCACGCCAGCGGTAAACGGCGGTGACTTTGATCATCGGTGCGATTCCATCCGGTGGTTGAAACCCGCCACCGTAGGGGCAACACACCCGCCGCACAGCCGCGTGCGCGACAGCGTGTCGCCCAGGCAGCTCGTGTCCGTCCTCGCCGACTCATTCTTCTTCCGATTCGCCCAGGAACCCGCCGCTCTGGTGGCCCCACAGCCGGGCATACACGCCGCCCTGGCCCAGCAGCTGGGCGTGTGTGCCTTCTTCCACAATGCGGCCCGCGTCCATCACGATGAGGCGGTCCATGGCGGCAATGGTGGACAGGCGGTGGGCAATGGCGATCACCGTCTTGCCCTGCATCAAGCCGTCCAGGCTTTGCTGGATGGCCGCTTCCACCTCGGAGTCGAGCGCGCTGGTGGCTTCGTCCAGCAGCAGGATAGGCGCGTCTTTCAGCATCACGCGTGCAATGGCCACACGCTGGCGCTGGCCACCCGAGAGCTTGACGCCGCGTTCGCCCACATGGGCGTCGTAGCCGGTGCGGCCCTGCAGGTCGGTGAGCGTAGCAATGAAGTCGGCGGCTTCGGCACGCTCGGCGGCCTGGTGCAGGTCGGCCTCGCTGGCATCGGGGCGGCCGTACAGGATGTTGTCGCGCATGGAGCGGTGCAGCAACGAGGTGTCCTGCGTGACCATGCCGATGTGGCGGCGCAGGCTGTCCTGGGTCACGTGGGCAATGTCCTGCCCATCGATGAGAATGCGGCCCGACTGCACGTCGTGAAAGCGCAGCAGCAGGTTGACCAGCGTGGACTTGCCCGCGCCCGAGCGGCCAATCAGTCCGATCTTCTCGCCGGGGCGGATGGTGAGGTTAAGGCGGTCGATGACCGGACGGGCATCGGGGCCGCTGCCGTAGGCAAAGCTCATGTCCTCAAAGCGTACCTCTCCCCGGGTCACGGCCAGGGGCTTGGCGTCGGGGGCATCCACCACGGCGCGCGGTCGGGTCAGCGTGTTGATGCCGTCCTGGATGGTGCCCACGCTTTCAAACAGGGTGGTCATCTCCCACATCACCCAGTGCGCGTGGCCCGATACGCGCAGCGTCATCGCGGTGACAGCCGCCACGGCACCCGCCCCCACCTCGCCGGCCGACCATAGCCACAGGGCCGTGCCGCACGCGCCGAGAATCATGGCCACCACCAGCAGCTGGTTGACGATCTCGAACAGGCTCACCAGGCGCATCTGCGCATAGCCGGTCAGCTTGAACGCGTCCATGGCGGCACGGGCGAATTCGGATTCGCGCCGCGTGTGCGAGAACAGCTTGACGGTGGCAATGTTGGTGTATGCGTCGGTGATGCGCCCGGTCATCACCGAGCGCGCGTCGGCCTGTGCCTTGCCCACCTGGCCCAGGCGCGGCACAAAGTACCAGCAGGCCAGGCCATAGGCCCCCATCCACGCGGCAAACGGCAGCAGCAGCCGCGCGTCAAACCCGGCCAGCAGCACAAGGATGGTCACCAGGTAGATGCCCATGCCAATCACCACGTCGGTGGTCGTGAAGATCATGTCGCGCACGGCCAGCGCGGTCTGCATGATCTTGGTGGTGATGCGGCCCGCAAACTCGTCGGCGTAGAACGCCATGCTCTGGCCCAGCATCAGCCGGTGAAAGTTCCAGCGCAGCCGCAGCGGAAAGTTGATGGCCAGCACCTGGTGCTTGATGCTGGTCTGCAAGGCGACCAGCACCACCGATACCAGCAGCAGCGCAGTGATGCCGATCAGCGCCGCTTTGCGTTCGGCCCATAGCGTGCCCGGAGACGCGGACGTGGAGATCCAGTCCACCACCACGCCCAACACGGCAAACAGCAGGGCTTCGTAAATGGCAATGGCTGCGGACAAACCTGCCATGGCGGCCACGTAGCCACGCAGGCCACGGGTGCCGTCCCACACAAAAGCCAAAAAGGCCTTGGGAGGCAAGTGCGGCTCTGCAGCGGGGTAGGGGGGAAGCCGGCTTTCGAAGAAACGGAACAACGTCAAAACTCCTGGGGCCACGCGGTGCGTGCTGCCGCGCGGGGCAGCAGCCTGCGGGCCCATCCAATCAATAGACCCTAGACCAGCAGCGTGACCACGACGATCACCACACCCAGCGCCAGGTTCACGCCCACCCAGCTGCGGATGCTGCCCAGGGCCTTGGCGCCGCTGGGCCAGTCCGACGCTGCCACGGCACGCTGCAGGCGCCGGAACAACGCAAAGCGGATATGGCCGAAGATGGCCATCATCACCAGGCCCAGCGTGGCCATGATGGTCCAGTCCAGTGGCATGGAGAACACACCGCCCGTCTGAACCGCCTGCTTGGCCGCGCGGCCGATCATCCACAGGCCGCTGCCCAGCACCAGCACCACGGCGGCAGTGACTGCCATAAAGAAGCGCTGCAGCACGTCATGCATCAGCCGCACGCGCTGCGGGGGCTCCAGCGCCTGCGCGGCAGGCCGCAGAAAAAAATGGGCGAACACCATGCCCCCCACCCACACGATGATGGACAGGACATGGACAAGCTTCAAGGCGTTGTAGAGCATGGGTGCGTGGCGCTGGGCGCCGAGTGTGGTGAAGTGACCCAGGGGTGGGTCAGAGCATCCGGCCGGGGGGTTGCGAATGCCAGGCCGCATTGTGCGGTGATATGCCTGCGGCGGTGGGCCTCGACCCAAGAACCCCTATGTGTCTGCGTGGCCATGTGGCTTGCGCAAGAGTGACTTGGCCAGGCGCCACATTGGGGGCAGCAGCAGGGCCGTGACCATGGGCACCCACACGGCCAGATAGCACCAGCTGGCCGGCCCGCTGTGGCCCACGCTTTCGATGCCTGTCGTGCGCTCCACCCATGACCAAACCGGATAGAGCATCAGCGTGACGGCAAGGGCCACCGGCAAGGCCGCCAAAGCCAGTCCCAACCGCACCGCGCACTGCAGTACAAGCGGCTTGGTCCCGTTGTATGCCCCCACCGAAGTCGCCTCAGAGCCAGGGACGGACGTGTGCAAGACGGGCTGGCAACACGGACCTCAGGAATGCAGGGGCGCCAGCGCCACCCGCACCTGGTTGCCGCCGTTGCGCTTGGACAGGTACATGGCTTCGTCGGCGTGGCCCAGCAGGCGGTGCTCTTCGCCACCATGCTCGGGGTAGATGGCCACGCCAATGCTGGGCTGGATGTACAGACGCTGGCCTTCGAGGTCGAAATCCTGACCAAAGGCCGCGAGTATCTTGTCGGCCACCGCACAGGCGTGCTCGCGGGCCTGGCCGCCTTCAAGCAGCACCACAAATTCATCTCCGCCCAGCCGCGCCACCGTGTCGGATGCGCGCACGCATTCGAGCAGCCGCTGCGCTACCCGCTGCAGCAGCAGATCGCCCATGGCATGGCCCAGGGTGTCGTTCACTTCCTTGAACCGGTCGAGGTCTATGAACAGCAGAGACAGCAGCGTCTGGTCGCGCCGCGCGCGGGCCAGGGCGGTCTTGAGCCGGTCCAGAAACAGCTGGCGGTTGGGCAGGTGCGTGAGCTGGTCGTACTGCGCCATATGTTCAAGGCGCTCATACATCTGCTTGCGTTCAATGGCGGCCGCTACCTGGGTGGAGACGAACTGCAGCAGCTCCTTGTCCTTGTCGGTGTAGCGGCCTTGTTCGGTGTAGCTTTGCAGCACCAGTGCTCCCAGGGGGCCACGCTGCGTCTGCAAGGGCACACCCAGCCAATACAGCGGTGCCTGCGTGGCATGCGCCGCAGCGCGCCAGTGCGTGGCCTTTGCTACCGAAGAGTCCGGCGTGAGCAGCAAGGTGGCGCCGCCACGGATCACCTCCGCATAGCGCGGGTCCTCGGCCAGCGCCATGGGTTCGGGCGCGGGCAGGTGCTCGTTGACGTGGTACGGAAAGCTCAGCTGGTCATCGTGCGGGTTGTACAGGGCCACCGCAAAATTGGTGGCGGGCAACAGGCCGCCCACGATCTGGTGAATGTGCTGGAACAGGGCCTGCAGGTTGTGTGTGGTGTGCGCGGCTTCGGAGATGGCGTAGATCACCGCCTGCATCGACTCGGTGGCCTTGCGCGCGGTGATATCGTGGGCCAYGGCCAGCCGCACCTGCTTGTCGGGCAGCCAGCGGGCCGTCCAGCGGATGTGGGCGATGGAGCCATCCTTGCGCACGTAGCGGTTTTCAAACTGCAGCTGCAGCTCGCCCTGCGTCACGTTGTGGGCCTGCCGTTGGGTGGCGGGCAGGTCGTCGGGGTGCACCATGTCCAGCATGCGCTTGCCGACCACTTCGTCGGGGGTGTACCCAAAGATGCGCTCGAACGCTGAACTGACAAACACAATCGAGCTGTCTCCCCGCACGATGCAGACGGCGTCGAGCAACAGGTCCACCAGGTTCAACGAAGAAATGCTTTGCATGGTGCAGCGCGCACGGTGTACTGGAAAGACCCATTGTGCCCGGCACCGGAGGCTTGTGCGGCCTTGAAGGCAAAAACGCGACGGGTTCTTGCCCCGGGGGGGACACTAAGGCTTGGCGTACTTCGCTTCCAGCGTATCCCAGTCGGCTTTGCGCACCAGCCGCTGGCGCTCTGCAAACGGTGCGACCAGTGCGGGGTCTTCGTCAATGCGCTGCGCGTCGCGCAGCACGCTCAAGGCCTTTTGCATGCCAGCCACCGCGCCCTGCAGCGCTGCGTTGGCGTACAGCACCAGGCCATAGCCCAAGCCGGCGAGTTCTTCGGCGCTGGTGATGGGGGTCTTGCCTCCGATCACCATGTTCATCAACTGTGGCGCCGCCAGCCGCTGGGGCAGGGCGCGGATCTCTTCCAGCGTGGTGACGGCCTCCACAAACAGGATGTCCGCGCCCGCCTCCTGAAAGCGCTGGGCGCGCTCCACGGCGGCCTCGAAGCCCTGGGTGGCGCAAGCGTCGGTGCGGGCCAGGATGAGGGTGTCCGCATCGCGGCGCGCATCCACGGCGGCTTTGATCTTGCCCAGCATCTCGTCGGTACTGATCACGTCCTTGCCGTTGAAATGACCGCAGCGCTTGGGGCTGACCTGGTCTTCGAGCTGGATGCAGTCGGCCCCCGCGCGCTCCAGCACACGCACCGCATGGTAGGTGTTGAGGGCGTTGCCAAAACCCGTGTCGGCATCGACGATGAGCGGCAGCTCCACCGCGTCGCGGATGCGTGCGGTGTGGTCGGCAATGTCGGTCAGGCCCATGAAGGCCTGGTCGGGCAGGCCGAACCACATGTTGGTCACGCCAGCGCCGGTGACGTAGAGGGCTTCAAAGCCCAGGTCGGCCACCACGCGGGCGGAGAGGGCGTTGAAAGCGCCGGGCACGATGACGCCCCGGCGAGCCTGGGCCAGGGCTTTGAGTTGTTGTCTGGTGTTCATGGTTGGGGTGGTGAGCTGGGTTGCTATATGTTTGATAGCTGTTGGCGCATGATTCACTAGCGCATCAAGCCATTTATGCTTTAAAAAATGTCGCCCGGCACCCGCACCCAGCCTTCCATCAGGATGCGGGCGCTGCGGCTCATCAGGGCCTTGGTCACCTTCCACTGGCCGTTGACCTGCGCTGCTTCAGCCCCCACACGCAGGGTGCCCGAGGGATGGCCAAACCGCACACTGCTCCGCACGCCACCGCCTGCCGCCAGGTTGACCAGCGTGCCGGGGATGGCGGCGGCAGTACCGATGGCCACGGCGGCTGTGCCCATCATGGCGTGGTGCAACTGGCCCATGGAGAGCGCACGCACCAGCAGGTCRATGTCTTTAGTGTCAATGGCTTTGCCGCCGGAGGCCGTGTAGCTCGCAGGCGGCGCGACAAACGCGATCTTGGGCGTGTGCTGGCGCGTGGCGGCCTCGCTCACGTGCTGGATCAGTCCCATGCGCAGGGCGCCGTGGGCGCGGATGGCCTCGAAGCGTGCGAGTGCCGCCGCATCGCCATTGATCGCGCCTTGCAGCTCGGTACCGGTGTAGCCCAGTTCCTGGGCGTTGAGAAAAATGGTGGGGATGCCCGCGTTGATCAGCGTGGCGGCAAAGCTGCCGACGCCTGGTACTTCGAGCGTGTCCACGACATTGCCGGTGGGGAACATGGCGCTGCCTTCTTCCCCATCGTCCGCCGGGTCCATGAACTCCAGCGCCACCTCGGCGGCGGCAAAGGTCACACCGTCCAGCTCAAAGTCGCCCGTCTCCTGCACCTGCCCGTGGGCCATGGGCACATGCGCCACGATGGTCTTGCCGATGTTGGCCTGCCAGATGCGGACGGGGAAGGTGCCGTCTTGCGGAAGGCGCGCCGCATCGATCAGCCTCATGTGTATGGCGCAGGGCCCCACCGCTGCCGAGAGGTTGCCGCAGTTGCCGCTCCAGTCCACGAAGGGCTGGTCGATGGACACCTGACCAAACAGGTAGTCCACGTCGTGCTCCGGCCGCGTGCTGCGCGACAGGATCACCGCTTTGCTGGTGCTTGACGACGCATTGCCCATGCCGTCGATCTGCTTGCCATACGGATC
>NZ_JBGFFF010000190.1:0-7058 GCF_056175785.1 Acidovorax sp. LjRoot204 | reverse complement strand
CGCCTGCACATCGCCCGGAATCGTCACTCCGTCAGCCGCCGCCACCGCCAGGCACTCGGCCAYGATGTCGGCAATCACCTGCGTCACGCCGGGCACCTGCACCAGCGGGCCGTAGGGCTGCTGCGACAGGGCCGACAGCGCGTTGTAGGCGCTGTTGAGCAGCAGCTTGGCCCAGAGCGCGCCACGCACATTGTCTGACACCTGGGTGGGAATGCCCGCCGCCGTGAGCTGGCGGGCCACCTCGTCGCTGCGTGGCGAAGGCGCAATCACCAGCTCGCCCCGGCCATGGTGCACCACATGCCCGGGGCCGCCCATGGCAGTGGCCACATAGACCACCGCGGCTGCCACGGGGGTGCTGGCGTCCAGCACGGCGCGCACGCGCTCGTCGTTGTCCACACCGTTCTGCAAGGTCAGCACCAGCGCGCCAGGGGCCAGGTGGGGACGAATCTGCTGCGCGGCGTCTTCCGAGTCGGACGACTTCACGCAGAACAGCACCACGTCCGCGCCGTGCACCGCGCTGGCCTCGGTGCTGGCCGCCAGGGGCACCTGCACATCCATCGCCGCCGTCTGCAGCCGCAGACCGTTGTCACGCACGGCCAGCACGTGGGCGGGCCGCCCGATGAGCGTGACGGCATGGCCCGCGCGGGCGAGCAAGGCACCAAAGTAGCAGCCCACCGCACCCGCGCCCATCACGGCAAAGCGCAGGGGCGGTGCAATGTCCAAGGCAGTGGGCAGGGAGGCAGATGAATCAGCAGCAGCGGTCATGGCGGTGTCCCGGTGGGCAAGGCACAGAAGGGTCGGTCACAAGGCGCCCCACTATATCGGCGGCAGCCTGCGCACCAAAAATCAAGGGTTTTTGGGCTGATGCGCTAGTCGAACATGCCTTATCAGCTATCAAATACGTAGCAAATTGACCTTCTGCAAGGCTGCTTGCGGGGGCGCACTCCCTCCACTCGCGCCATTTTCAGCACCGCGAACCCCCGTCCGTTACCTCCCGTTCGTGGGCTCCCGTTCGTGGRCTCCCACCCCGCTCAAAGGCCCCTCTCCTGTGTCAGGAATTTAATCAATGCAAAGACAATAATTGTCTAGTCAATTAAATTTCCCACCCATGTCAGCCCCTCCCGAACCCAGCCAAGCCCCCGCGTTCTATAACGCCGAGCACTACGACCCCAGCAAGCTGGTGCCCGAAAACAGCGTCGGCTACCTGATGCGCAAGGTGATGTCGTCCATCCGCACGCAGGCCGATGCCCAGCTGGCGTTGCACGAACTCACCTACGCCCAGTGGCTGCCACTGTTCAAGTTGTCGCTGTGCGAGACCGCCACCGTGGCCAGCCTGGCGCGTGACCTGGAGACCGACCCCGCCTCCATGACCCGGTCGCTCGACCGCATGGAAGCCAAGGGCTTGGTGGTGCGGGAGCGCTCCACCGTGGACCGCCGCGTCGTGCAGCTCAGGCTCACACCGGAAGGCCAGCGCATTGCAGCCCTGGTGCCCCCCGTGCTGGCCGACGTGCTCAACGGCCACCTCAGCGACTTCAGCCATGACGAGTGGCAGCTTTTGCTGTCCATGCTGCGCCGCATGCTGGCCAACGGCGAAGCGCTGCGCCAGCAGCCCCCCTCACCCACCGAACCCGCAGCCGGTTGACCCCGCCCTGTTGCCCTGCCCCCTGGAGATTTCCGTGACTGCCACTGCCCCCACCTCCCTGTCCACCCGCTCTGCCCTCGCCGCCCATCTGGCGGTATCGGCCGTTGCCCTGGCCGCCGCGCTGCTGCTGGTGGGCTGCGCCAACCCCGGCCCGGCCCACACACCGCTGGCGCAAGCCACCCCGGCCGCCGCTGGCCTGACCGCAACCACCACCGACGTGGTGGCCCCCAGCCAGTGGTGGAAAGCGCTGGGTGACGAGCAGCTCAACACCCTGATCGACACCGCCCTGCAAGGTAACCCCAGCCTGGCCGTGAGCCGTGCCCGCCTGGAGCAAGCCGTGGCCCTGAGCCAGGTGCGCGAGGCCGCCAACGGCCCCCAAGCCACCCTGGGCGTGGACGCTACCCGCCAGCGCTACACCGCCAACGGGCTGGTGCCCGCCCCGGTGGCAGGCAACACATACAACAGCGGCACCGTGCAGGCCACGCTGAGCTGGTCGCCCGACTTCTTTGGCCAGCACGCTGCCGAGCTGCAGGCCGCGCTGGGCCAGGCCCGCGCCGCCCAGGCCGATGCCGCCGCCGCCGCCAACACCCTGGCCGCCCAGGTGGGGCGCAGCTATGTGGCGCTGGCCCGGCTGGTGGCCCAGCGCGACGTCGCGACGCGCGCGCTGGAACAGCGCGAAGAACAGCGCAAGCTCACGCAAGAGCGCACCTCTGCAGGCCTGGACAGCCAGGTCGAGCTGACCCAGGCCCAGGCCGCTGTGCCCGACGCCCGCACACAAATCGAAGCGCTCGAAGAACAGATCACCCTGGCCCGCCGCCAGCTGGCCGTGCTGACCGGCCAGGCGCCCGATGCCCTGCCCCAGCTCACGCCCCGCCTCGCCGCACTGCAACCCACCGCCGTGCCCGAGGTGCTGGGCGCCGACCTGCTGGGCCGCCGCCCCGACGTGGTGGCCGCGCGCTGGCGCGTGGAGGCCGCGACTCAGGGTGTGAACAGCGCGCGCAGCGAGTTCTATCCCAACATCAACATCGGCGCGTTCATTGGCCTGAACTCGCTGGGGCTGGACCGCTTGTTCAACGGCAGCTCGCGCCAGATGGGCGTGACGCCCGCGCTACGCCTGCCCATTTTTGACGGGGGCCGCCTGCGCGCCCAGCTGGGCGGCCGCGCCGCCGAGCTGGACGTGGCCATCGCCCAGTACAACGGCGCCGTGCTCGATGCGGTGAAGGAAGCCGGCGACGCCGTGGCCTCCATCCAGTCGCTCACCCGCCAGCAGGCCTTGCAGGACGAGGCCGTGGCCAGCGCCGAAAAAGCCTACCGCTTTGCGCAGGAGCGCTACCGCGCGGGCCTGGGCAACTACCTGGTGGTGCTCTCCACCGAAAGCCAGGTGCTGGCCCAGCGCCGCCTGGCCGTGGACCTGCGTGCCCGCCAGCTCGACACCCGCCTGGTGCTGATGAAGGCCCTGGGTGGCGGCTGGGCCGATGACACAGCAGTGCTGCACACCGCCGCCGCGCACTGACCGGCCCACCACACCGCACCGCACCGCACTCATTCAAAAACACATAACAACACATTCCTGAAAGACCACAGCCATGACCGCCAACAGCGAACCCCTCACCGCCAACGAAGCCAACACCGCCCGCCGCCGCGGCCTCACCCTCATCGCCGCAGCCGTCGCGCTGGTGGCCATCGGCTGGGGTGGCTGGCACTGGGCCAATGGCCGCCATGTCGAGACCACCGACAACGCCTACGTGGCAGGCAACGTGGTGCAGATCACGCCGCAGATCGGCGGCACGGTGGTGTCCATCGGCGCTGACGACACCGACTATGTGAAGGCCGGCCAGTTGCTGGTCAAGCTCGACCCCGCTGACGCCCGCGTGGCGCTGGAGCAGGCCGAGGCCCAGCTCGCCCAGACGGTGCGCGAAGTGCGCACCCTGTATGCCAACAACTCCACGCTCAAGGCCCAGGTCAGCCTGCGCAGCGCCGACCTGGCCCGTGCCCAGGCCGATGCTGCCCGCGCCCAGGACGACGTGAACCGCCGCACCCCGCTGATGGCCAGCGGTGCCGTGGGCAAGGAAGAGTTCCAGCACGCCACCGCGCAGCTGGCCGCCGCCAAGAGCACCGTGGCCGCCGCCCAGTCGGCCGTGCTGGCCGCACAAGAACAACTGGCCGCCAGCCAGACACAGACAGAAGGCACCTCGGTCGAGCAGCACCCCAATGTGCAGCGCGCCTCGGCCCGCGTGCGCGAGGCCTACCTGGCCGTGCAGCGTGCCCAGCTGGTCGCCCCGCTGGACGGCCACGTGGCCAAGCGCGGCGTGYAAGTGGGCCAGCGTGTGCAGGCCGGCGCCCCGCTGATGACGCTGGTGCCGCTGAACGACCTGTGGGTGGACGCGAACTTCAAGGAAAGCCAGCTCAAGGCCCTGCGCATCGGCCAGACCGCCGAGCTGGAAGCCGACGTGTACGGCACCAAGGTCACGTACCACGGCACGGTGACCGGGCTGGGCGCAGGCACTGGCGCTGCCTTTGCGCTGCTGCCCGCACAGAACGCCACGGGCAACTGGATCAAGGTGGTGCAGCGCGTGCCAGTGCGCATYGCGCTCGACCCCAAGGAAGTGGCAGAGCACCCGCTGCGCGTGGGCCTGTCGATGGAAGTCAAGGTGGACACCGCCGACCAGAGCGGCAAGACGCTGGCCGACACCCAGCGCACCACGCCCGTGGCCGCCACCGCTGTGTTCGACGAGCAATTCAAGGCGGCCGACGACGAAGTGGCGCACATCATCGCCGCCAACCTGGGCCGCAATGGCAAGGCCGCCTTGGCCGTGGCGTCGCCCAAGGTGAGCAGCCAGCCCGCAGTGCAGGCGCAAAAGCATGCATCGGCCCCGGCGCAGCCCGCCGTGCAATCCCCGGTGGTGCAGTAAGCGGGGTTGACCGAGCATGACTGCCGCCAACCCCACTGCAGACACCGCAGGCCAGGCCCCCGCTCCGGCGGCGCCTACTGCGGTGTCGCCACCAGCAGCCCCACCCGGGCCACCTGCTGCCTATCCGCCGCTGCAGGGCACCGCCCTGCTGCTGGGCACACTGTCGCTGTCGCTGGCCACGTTCATGAACGTGCTGGACTCGTCCATCGCCAACGTTTCCATCCCGGCCATTGCCGGCGACCTGGGCGTGAGCCCCGGCCAGGGCACCTGGGTCATCACCAGCTTYGSKGTGGCCAAYGCGATCKCGGTGCCGCTCACCGGCTGGCTCACGCAGCGCTTTGGCGCGGTGCGGCTGTTCACCATGAGCGTGCTGCTGTTCGTGCTGACCTCCTGGCTGTGCGGCTTTGCGTCGTCGCTGGAGATGCTGGTCTTCTTCCGCGTGCTGCAGGGCCTGGTGGCCGGGCCGATGATTCCGCTGTCGCAAACGCTGCTGCTGGCGAGCTACCCGCGTGCCTTGGCCGGCACTGCCCTGGCCCTGTGGGGCGTGACCACGCTGGTCGCGCCGGTGGTGGGGCCGCTCCTGGGCGGCTGGATCACCGACAACATCTCCTGGCCGTGGATCTTCTACATCAACGTGCCCRTGGGCCTGCTGGCCGGGGTGCTGACCTGGGGCATCTACCGCAAGCGCGAGACCCCCATCCGCAAGCTGCCGATTGACACCGTGGGCCTCAGCCTGCTGGTGYTGTGGGTSGGCKCGMTGCAGCTCATGCTCGACAAGGGCAAGGAGCTSGACTGGTTYSMCTCGSSCGAGATCRTCACSATGGCCGTGRTCGCGGTGGTGGCGTTTGCTGTCTTCCTGRTGTGGGAGYTGACCGAMAAGCACCCGGTGGTSGACCTGWAGCTCTTCAAGSGCCGCAACTTCACCTTTGGTGCGCTGGCGCTGTCGGTGGCCTATGSSCTGTTCTTCGGCAACGTGGTGCTGCTGCCGCTGTGGCTGCAGCARTGGATGGGCTACACSGCCACCTCGGCCGGCATGGCGCTGGCGCCGGTGGGCGTGTTCGCCATCCTGCTCACGCCGCTGGTGGGCAAAAAGGTCGGCCAGTGGGACCCGCGCCGCATGGCCACGGGTGCGTTCATCGTGTTCAGCACGGTGCTGTGGATGCGTTCGCAGTTCACGGTGCAGACGGACTTCATCCACATCCTGATCCCCACGCTGTTGCAGGGCGCGGCCATGGCGTTCTTCTTCATCCCGCTGACCACGCTGACGCTGGCGGGTGTGTCGCCAGACCGCATCCCGGCGGCAGCAGGCTTGTCGAACTTTGTGCGCATCACCGCCGGTGCCATGGGTACATCGATTGCCACCACGCTGTGGGAGAGCCGCGCCGCCATGCACCACGCGCACCTGACCGAAGGGCTGGTGCAAGGCCAGGGGGTGTTCGCGCAGACGCTGGATGGCCTGGTGGCCTCGGGCCTCACGCAGATGCAGGCGCTGGCGCAGATCAACCGGCTGATCGACCAGCAGGCGTTCACCCGCGCGGCCAACGACATCTTTTTGGGCTCGGCCGGGTTGTTCCTGCTGCTGATCGGGCTGATCTGGCTGACTAAGCGCCCTGCGCGCAGCGGCGGTGCGGGCGCGGCAGACGCGGCGGGGGCCCACTGAGAGGCTTCGGCACAGGCTTGGAGAGAAAACAGCTGCAAGCGCTAGTCAAACATGCGCCTGCAGCTATCATTTTTGATATGAATCTGCGGGGTCTCGTCCGGGCACAACCCGCACATCCCACAGTGGGTGTCGGAAATCCCTGACCCAGTGGCGGGCGCGGCACCTGCGGGCAGTTCGCGGGGTGCACCCAACAATGCACTCACCGCTAACCACTCCAACAAGGAACTGCCATGTCACTCTCGCTGATTCTTCTGATCGTTCTGATCCTCATCCTGGTCGGCGCCCTGCCCACCTGGGGCCACAGCCGCTCATGGGGCTACGGACCCAGCGGCGGGATTGGCCTGGTGGTGCTGATCCTGGTGATTCTGCTGCTGATGGGCCGGATATGACCGGTAGCTGAACTTCCGGTGCAGGCCGCACAGCGCCTGCCGAGGGGAAGTTTTCAAATGCACACACAGGGCCCTTCCGAGGGCCCTTTGTCTTTGGCGCTTTGTAGAAGGGTGGCGCGGCATGGCGGCCACCCGGACTCGGCCAGAAACACGCAAATGATCAATTTGCAGCAAAAATACAATCAAATTGATAACATTGGCATTTTAATCATTTATTTGATATAAACGATAAATACAAAACATCGCCGCACCACCTCGACCATGCCCTCTTCCCCCTCCGACGTTGGCAACATGCGGCAGTTTCAGATCCGCCTGCTGCAGGGCGTCTTGCTGGCCAATGTGGCTTTTGAACTGCTATTGCTGGCAGCGGGYGCCGCCGGGCTGGTTACCACACCCGGGTCGTGGAACCTCACCCTGGGGGCTGGTACCGCGTTCATGGCGGCGCTGTGGTGGGC
>NZ_JBGFFF010000189.1:0-7075 GCF_056175785.1 Acidovorax sp. LjRoot204 | reverse complement strand
GTCTACGTGCGCCCCGGCGATCTGGGCAAGACCGAACACGCCATGAACTCGCTGATGTACAGCGTGGCCTGGGACGAGGCCCGTTTCGGCCTGCCGCTGGACCTGGASCGCTTCATGATCGTSGCCACCAGCGACTTCAACATGGGCGCCATGGAGAACAAGGGCCTGAACATCTTCAACACGAAGTACGTTCTGGCCAGCGAATCCACGGCCACCGACACCGACTTCGCCAACATCGAAAGCGTGGTGGGCCACGAGTACTTCCACAACTGGASSGGCRACCGCGTSACCTGCCGCGACTGGTTCCAGCTCWSSCTGAAGGAAGGCCTCACSGTCTTCCGCGACCAGGAATTCAGCMWGGACCTGGCGGGCAGCCCGTCCGCCCGCGCCGTCAAGCGCATCGAGGACGTGCGCGTGCTGCGCACCGCCCAGTTCCCCGAAGACGCSGGCCCCATGGCCCACCCGGTGCGGCCCGACAGCTACGTCGAGATCAACAACTTCTACACCGTCACCATCTACGAAAAGGGTGCGGAAGTGGTGCGCATGCAGCACAACCTGGTGGGCCGCGAAGGCTTTGCCAAGGGCATGAAGCTGTACTTCGAGCGCCACGACGGCCAGGCCGTGACCTGCGACGATTTTGTGCGATCAATAGCCGATGCCAACCCGGGCAGCCCGCTCACGCAGCACCTTGGGCAGTTCCAGCGCTGGTACAGCCAGGCCGGCACGCCCCGCGTGCGTGCCACGGGCCGCTACGACGCTGCCACGCGCTGCTATGCACTCACGCTGTCGCAAAGCTGCGCCCCTACGCCCGGCCAAAGCGAGAAGTTGCCCTTCGTCATCCCGGTGGAACTGGGTCTGATCGATGCCACCACCGGTGCCGCCCTGCCCTTGCACCTCGCAGGTGAAGGCGCAGCCCACACCACCTCGCGCGTGGTCGTGCTCACCGAGGCATCGCAGACCCTCACCTTCACCAACCTGGACAGCGAGCCTGTGCCATCGCTGCTGCGCGGGTTCAGTGCCCCCGTGGTGCTGGACATCGACTACACCGACACGCAGTTGCTCACGCTGCTGGCGCACGACGCCGACGCTTTCAACCGCTGGGAAGCTGGGCAGCGCCTGGCACTGCGAATTGCTATTAATACAATAGCTAATGAAGCATATACAACCGGCGCTACTGGCCGATTTGAGCAAACCATCCTGTCGACACCGTTTGTAGAGGCGATGCGCAGCGTGCTGCGCAACCCSRMSCTSGATGCMGCMTTCAAGGAACTGGTGCTCACGCTGCCYTCSGARACSTACATCKCCGAGCAGCTSGAYGTGGTSGACCCGCAGCGCRTSCACSYGGTRCGCGAAGCCATGCGCGAAGAGCTGGCACTGGCGCTGCAGGCCGACTGGGAAACCGTCTGGGAACAGAACCAGGACACCGGCGGCTATCGCCCCGACCCCGTCTCCTCCGGCCGCCGCGCACTCAGTGGCCTGGCGCTGCACATGCTGTGCATTGCCGCGCAGAAGACAGGCGATGTGGTCTGGCCTGGCAAGGCGTACCAGCGCTTCAAGGTCGCGGGCAACATGACCGACCGGTTCAATGCCCTCACGGCCCTGGTGGCCAGCGGCAGCGAACTGGCCACACCGGCCCTCGCCCGCTTCCATGCGCTGTTCAAGGACGAGCCTCTGGTCATCGACAAGTGGTTTGCACTGCAAGCGGGTGCGCCCGACCGTGGCGGCAACGTATTGCCCGCCGTGCGCCAGCTCATGCAGCACCCGGACTTCAGCCTGAAGAACCCCAACCGGGCGCGCAGCGTGATCTTCAGCTACTGCAGCGCCAACCCCGGTGCGTTCCACCGGTCGGACGCTGCGGGCTACGTGTTCTGGAGCGACCGCGTGATCGAGCTGGACGCCATCAACCCGCAGGTTGCGGCCCGCCTCGCGCGCGCGCTCGACCGCTGGAAGAAGCTTGCGGACCCCTGGCGCAGCGCCGCGCGCGAGGCCATTGCTCGCGTGGCCGCCAAGCCTGATCTGTCCAACGACGTGCGCGAGGTAGTGACCCGCGCACTCGCCGAATAAACCACGACCGAGAAGAGACTGACATGGCAAAAAGCATCAGCCTGACCCGCTACCTTGTTGAACAACAACGGGTGGACGGACTCATTCCCTCGCAACTGCGCCTGCTGCTGGAAGTGGTGGCCCGCGCCTGCAAAAGCATCAGCCACGCCGTGAACAAGGGCGCACTGGGCGGCGTGCTGGGCACGGCCAGCAGCGAAAACGTGCAGGGCGAGATCCAGAAAAAGCTAGACATCATCGCCAACGAGGTGCTGATCGAGGCCAACGAATGGGGCGGTCACCTTGCCGCCATGGCCTCGGAAGAAATGGACGGCATCTACCTGGTGCCCAACCGCTATCCGCAAGGTGAATACCTGCTGCTGTTTGATCCCCTGGACGGCTCCAGCAACATCGACGTGAACGTGAGCATCGGTACCATCTTCAGCGTGCTGAAAAAGCCCGATGGCGACCGTGGCGTGGAGGAAGGCGACTTCCTGCAGCCCGGCACCCAGCAAGTGGCGGCGGGCTACTGCATCTACGGCCCGCAGACCACCCTGGTGCTCACCGTGGGCGATGGCGTGGCCATGTTCACGCTCGACCGCGAACAGGGCTCCTTCGTGCTGACCGAGGAGARCGTGCGCATCCCCGAGGACACCAAAGAATTCGCGATCAACATGAGCAACATGCGCCACTGGGACGAGCCCGTGAAGCGCTACATCGACGAATGCCTGCASGGCAAGGAAGGCCCGCGCGGCAWSGACTTCAACATGCGCTGGATCGCCAGCATGGTGGCCGATGTGCACCGCATCCTGACCCGTGGTGGCGTCTTCATGTACCCGTGGGACAAACGCGAGCCCAACAAGCCTGGCAAGCTGCGCCTGATGTACGAGGCCAACCCCATGGGCTGGCTGGTAGAACAAGCCGGTGGCGCTGCCACCAATGGCAAGCAACGCATCCTCGACATCCAGCCCACCCAGCTCCATGAGCGCGTCAGCGTGATCCTCGGCTCAAAAAATGAGGTTGAGCGCGTGACCAGCTATCATTCCACGCTATAATCCRAGGCTWMGCCGGTGTAGCTCAGTCGGTAGAGCAGCTCATTCGTAATGAGAAGGTCGGGTGTTCGATTCATCTCTCCGGCACCAAGTCAGTAAAAGAAACCCCGCTATCGTTAAGATAGCGGGGTTTTTCGTTTTTGGTCTCTTACAGACTGTTTACAGACTACGTCTGCGGGTTTTCAACCAATCGAGAGCGACTTACCTAGGGCTGCACGGGAAAAATCCGAGAATATTACTCGGGAATAGTCGTCTGCCTGGCTCCGGCCCCCAGGACGAATCTGCGCCCGCCAAACGCTCCCCATCAACCAAACTCACAACCCTCGATTTCGGCATGAGCAGAAAGCCCAGTGGTTCGCCCGAAGATATTGAGCGGGCCTTGCACGCATCCAGGACGACGGAGTCTGCCACCGAGCTCCGCAGGGCACTTGCAGTCATGCTGCCCGTCCTGCATGGTCTGAGCCTTAGTGAAACCGCATCCTTGGTCGGCCGGTCAGCGACATGGGTTGCGAAAGAACGGCAAAACTTCATCCAGAACACGCAGCACACTGACGCGGAGAAACCTAGACGCGGCTCCAGAAACCAGTTGATTCCTGCTGACGAGGAGGACGCGTTCATGGAGGAAGTCTGCCAAAGGTATATCCACCGTCATGCCGGATGGCGTCTAGGCGTGTACAGGGGACCGGATCACCTCCGACACGTGGAAATGAGTTTCGTCGAGGTCGCGCAGCTCGCCCTGGAGGAGCGGATTCAACGACCAACTACAAGAACTTCGGTCTACAACTTGATGGCTAGGACAGGGAGAAGGCGCTTCATAAACTACGAGCCCTACCTTTGGGAACTAGCATGCAAGAGAGGCTTGCCAAATACTCTACACAGAGACGATCAGATCTCTGAGCACTTGGCCAAGCGCTATGGCTTGAGTCCGAAAAAGCCACGGAAGCCTAAGTAACCACGATCGTTTACTCAGCGTAGCGAGGGAGAAATAAGTAAGGTCTTACTTTGAATCTCCGGCCTAAGATCGTCCTCGACAGTCCTTTCACCGGCCAGCAGCCGGCAGCAACGAAAGGACAAAATGACATTCAAGACCTCTCCAGCCCTGAGCGCCTACAGGTTCGCTTCGGGCATCGACTACGTGAAATTCAGGTGCCTGCAGAAGCAAACTCTGCCGCCGCTTGACGGCAAAGCGATCTGGCCACAAAGCGCACCTGGCAAGCTGACAGTCCATGACGCGACGGCAGCAGATGTTGTCCAGCTCGCCAAAATCTTCCCCGGGGCTTTCATTGACGAGCTGGAAGTCAGGGTAGACATTCGCACGGCCAAGCAATTGTCAGCCGAACAGCAGCACGTTGCCCTCACCGCCTTCACAACCGAGTTCGTCGTCAAGGGCCTCAAGCCTGTCTTCATCGATGGCACGAACAGCGGCTTCCGCGGTGCCTACGACCCGTCCCTCAAAAAAACCATCCCATACAACCGCCGGGTGCCAGGCCCTGACGCGCAACTGCTCATGGGTCACCGCAACGATGGCGTTCAGGTCAAGTCCTACTACAAGCGGTTCGACCATGGAAAGGCGTTGCCCCCCGCTAAGCACTGCATTCGCGTCGAGGTCCGCATTGGCATGGTGGGCTTGGACCATCACGGCCTCTCCACCATCGAGGACCTTCTGGGCTTCAAATTCCGGAAGGCGCTCATGCCGTACTTCACCCACGTGTCCGGATCGAGGCGTAGGAAGGTGCGGAAATCTCGCAGGAGCCGCCTCCTCGAGCTCTTGCACTCAAAGCAAGGGGAGTTCGATCTGCCGCACTGGGAGCGCATCGGAGTGGGTGCATTTTTGCCTGGCGGCGAGCGTCAGAAACCCGACCTGGTTTTCAAACGCGACACAGAGCTGAACAACAGGATCGGCCAAGCGTTGGGGCGCCTCGAACGCACTTTCAGTGACGAAAAATTCGTGCGTTTTCTGATCTTCCCAAACACGAGAAGACCAGTATCCATGCGGCTTCCCGCTGCATTGGTTAAGTCAGCTATGACTTACTGATACTAACCAAACAACCTCTTCTTTTGCACCAAGAGGGCGACAGCATCACCGCCTCGTCTGCCCTCCCCTACTCCTCCTAAATACCTTTAGAAATTCGTTCGACATGCTGACTCACAACACAGCCACACCTCTCGAAATGGAGACCCGAACCGTGGTGGATACCGCTACAGCTGCGTATCACCTCAACCGCCGGCCACAAACCCTCCGCGCGTGGGCTTGCTACGAGGATGGACCTATCCGCCCCAAGCGGGTCAACGGAAGGCTTGCCTGGCCCGTCGCAACGCTCCGCAGCATCCTTGGATGTGCTCCAGCAACCAACGATGACCAGTATTCCAACAGGGCCTGATTCGGGCGTCCTCTCATCATTCGCAGCCCCTCTGCATCTCCATACAAAGAACACATTGGAATGAACGAAACCACCTTTGATCAGTCACCTATCGCGGATGTCGAAACCCAACAGGTCGAGCCAGACGTGTCGTACTTCCCGCCAGATGATGAAGTTGAGGTAAACCAAGAACCGGTTATCGACGATCTGGCCGGCGCGAAGAATGCCCTGTCGCACTACACGCTCCAGACCGAGAACAACGAGGCCCGCAATGGACCGGATGAGTCTGCTGGCGTTGCAGAGGACGCGGCGCAGGAAGTCTTGTTGGCCCAGGGTCTCGCCACCGGCGTGTCCCTCTTCCCTCCCGATACGACCCCCGAGGAAGACGAGGCGCGTTTGCAAGAGCTGCTGGACGAATTGGGACTGAACGATGCGTGCCCTGGGCGTTCAGCATCTCCGGTATCCAGCTCGACCATCGCTCAGGGCGAGGACCATGTTTCGCATGACAAGGGCGTGGGTAAGAAAGATGTGGCCTTAACAGGGTCTTCAGAAGCTGATTGCGCTCCGCGGGACCTTCCGATCATCGAGGTGAAGGCTGGTGAGCTGGAAAAGACGCTCGCTTCTGCGGAGCATGTTTTGGCGGATGCCGGTGACTACTATTCACGAGGCGATCGCATCGTCAGCGTCCGGTTTGAACCCGCAGTGAGCAGGCATCACATCCGCGAACTTTCCGGTCAAGACCTGGTAGTGGCCTTCGCCGGGCTCAGTAAATGGTCTCGTTTCGACAAACGCAAAGGCGAATGGATGGCCATCGACCCATGCCCCCGGATCTGCAGGCTTCTCGCCGAATCGTGGAAGTTTGGTCGGCTCCCGGTCCTGAACGGTATCGTCAGCCAGCCATTTCTTCGAGCCGATTCCACCGTCCGGTCCGCCCCCGGATATGACCCTCACACCCGCATTTTGGGCATGTTCGACGCGGGTGGCTTTTCCGTCCCGGAACATCCCAACCGTGATGACGCAATGAGCGCACTTTCCACTCTGGACGAGCTTCTCTCCGAGTGTGCTTTTGCGACCTTGGTGGATCGTTCTGCAGCTCTTTCTGCGCTGCTGACCGCCGCAGTTCGGCCAAGCCTTCCGCATGCGCCCATGTTTCACGTCATGGCCCATCAGCCCGGCTCTGGGAAGTCGTTTCTGTGTCAGTTGATCAGTGCCTTTGCGACGGCTACGCCTGGATCGCCGGTTGCCTTCCCGCGCAGCAACGATGCTTGCGACAAGCTGCTTCTGTCGCAGCTGATGAAAGCCCCCGCGGTAGTCGAGTTTGACAATCTCACCACTGATTTGCGGCCGTTCGACAAGCTGTGCAGTGCGCTGACCAGTGAATACCTCGAAGGCCGCCAGCTTGGACAATCCCGCACCGTCGTAGTGCCCACAAAGACCCTGTTTCTTTCGAGCGGAAACAACGTCCGTCCGATCGACGACATGGTGCGGCGTTGCATCTGCATCCATCTGGATCCCGGCATGGAGTCACCCGCTGCGCGCGTCTACAAACGTCCCAACCTCCTCGATGAGGTTCGCCGGGACCGCATTAAGTTCATCGGCGCGGCACTGACAATCGTGCGCGCA
>NZ_JBGFFF010000188.1:0-7185 GCF_056175785.1 Acidovorax sp. LjRoot204 | reverse complement strand
CAGCACCACCGCCACCACCATGCCGCCCAGCCCCATGCCCAGGATGCGCAAGGGGTAGATGCGGCGTGGCATCTGGCGGCGGGGCGTCGGCATGGGGTATGCGGGGGAAAAGGCGGCGCTGCCACGCGGGCATTCACCGGCCAGGTAGGTAGAAAGTGCGGCGGAGCTTACAACGCACCGCCAGGCGATACCAGCAAGAAATGACCGTGGGCCATGCCCCATCCGTCGCCTGGATGGCGTTGATGGGTGGTGGGGCCTTGTTGCCTGGTCTGTCTGGGTGGTTTGTGGGGCCAGTGGTGAGAGGGCGTTGGTGATGATTTGGGGTGAATTGCTAACAAATTAATAGCAACCAAGGCATATCACACTAGCGCTACTGGCACTTTTGTTTCAAATTTGGCCCGCCGGGTCGCAAAGAACGCCTTCACATTGCGCACATTGGCGTCGCCCGTGAACAGCCGCTGCGACAGCGCCAGGTAGCCCGGCATGTCCCGCGTGTGCACCACCAGCACAAAGTCGGGCCCCGGCGACACGCGCCAGCACTGCTGCACCGCGGCCTCCTGCACGGCGCGGGCTTCGAACGCGTCGAGTTGTTCTGCGCCCTGGCGGTCCAGCGACACCTCCACGATGCACCCCAGCCCATGGCCCTGCAGCGCTGCCAGTCGGTCGGGCTGCAAGATGGCCACCTGCCGCTCGATCAGCCCCACATCATGCAGGCGCTTGACCCGGCGCAGGCAGGTGGGCGGGGACACATGCACCTGTTCGGCCAGGGCCTGGTTGCTTTGTGCGGCATCGGTTTGCAGCAGGTTGAGCAGCTGGAGATCGATTGCATCGAGAGATATGGATTCCATCGATTGATAAAAAATGAATGAAAATTTCACCGGTGTGGATTTATGAAATTTAAGTTCATTTTTTTGCAAATATCAATGAATAATTTTTCTCTTTGCTGCCTACGATCGCCCCATCGAATCCAACCCAAGGGCAACCACCATGTGCGGCATCGTCGGCGCAGYSTCCMMKCGCAACATCGTTCCSRTCCTSGTSCAGGGCCTGYARMGGCTYGAATACCGSGGCTAYGACTCCTGCGGCGTGGCCGTGCATGCGTCCAGCCTGGACGCCACGCGCCCTGCCGGCCTGCAGCGCGCCCGCAGCACCGCCCGCGTGGCCGAGCTGCTGGAGCAAGTGAGCTCCGAGCACATCGACGGTGCCACCGGCATCGCCCACACCCGCTGGGCCACCCACGGCGCGCCCGCCGTGCACAACGCCCATCCGCATTTCAGCCACGGCACGGGCGCAGACGCGCAGGTCCAAAGCGCAGGTCGCGTGGCGCTGGTGCACAACGGCATCATTGAAAACCACGAAGAACTGCGCAAGGCACTGCAGGCACGCGGCTATGTGTTTGCGAGCCAGACCGACACGGAGGTCATCGCCCATCTGGTGGACAGCCACTACAGCGGCGACCTGTTCGAAGCCGTGCAGGCCACCGTGGCCGAACTGCACGGCGCCTACGCCATCGCCGTGATGCACAAGGACGAACCGCACCGCGTGGTGGGTGCACGCGCTGGTTCGCCGCTGATCCTGGGGGTTGGAAACGGGGGCGCAGAGCACTTTCTGGCCAGCGATGCCATGGCCCTGGCGGGCGTCACTGACCAGATCGTTTATCTGGAAGAGGGCGACCTGGTGGACCTGCAGCTGGGCCGCTACTGGATCGTGCGCAAGGACGGTGCCGCACTCACGCCCGAACAGCGCCCCGTGCGCACCGTGCTCGCCCACAGTGGCGCGGCCGAGCTGGGGCCTTACCGCCACTACATGCAAAAGGAAATCTTCGAGCAGCCACGCGCGATTGCCGACACGCTGGAAGGCCTGGCCGGCATCGTGCCCGAGCTGTTCGACGGCGCAGGCCAGCATGGCGAGCCCGGCGCGGCCGCCTGGCGTGTGTTCAAGGAGATCGACAACGTGTTGATCCTGGCCTGCGGTACGAGCTACTACAGCGGCTGCACCGCCAAATACTGGCTTGAAGACATTGCTGGCATCCCCACGCAAGTGGAAGTGGCCAGTGAATACCGCTACCGCACCAGCGTGCCCAACCCGCGCACTCTCGTTGTCACTATCAGCCAAAGCGGCGAAACCGCCGACACGCTGGCCGCCCTGCGCCACGCGCAGTCGTTGGGCATGCAGCACACGCTCACCATCTGCAACGTCGCCACCAGCGCCATGGTGCGCGAATGCAAGCTGGCCTACATCACGCGCGCCGGGGTCGAGATCGGCGTGGCCAGCACCAAGGCTTTCACCACCCAGCTGGCAGGCCTGTTCTTGCTGACGCTGGCGCTGGCCCAATCCAAGGGGCGTTTGAATGACGAGCAGGAAGCTGCGCACCTCAAGGCCATGCGCCACCTGCCTGTGGCCTTGCAGGCCGTGCTGGCGCTGGAGCCACAAATCATCAGCTGGGCCGAAGACTTTGCGCGCATGGAMAACGCGCTCTTTTTGGGCCGGGGGCTGCATTACCCCATCGCSCTCGAAGGYGCSCTSAAGCTCAAGGAARTSASCTACATCCACGCCGAGGCSTACSCSGCCGGCGAACTCAAGCACGGCCCCCTGGCCCTGGTGACCAGCGMSATGCCCGTGGTCACCGTAGCACCCAACGACACCCTGCTCGAAAAGCTCAAGAGCAACMTGCAGGAAGTCCGTGCGCGCGCGGGTGTGCTGTACGTGCTGGCTGACGCCGACACCCGCATCGAGAGCAGCGAGGGTATCCACGTCATCCGCATGCCCGAGCACTACGGCCCCTTGAGCCCGCTRCTGCAYGTGGTGCCGCTRCAGYTGCTGGCSTACCACACGGCCTGCGCGCGGGGGACGGATGTGGATAAGCCCAGAAATTTGGCCAAGAGCGTCACGGTGGAGTGACTTGTCGAACGGACCGCTTTTTTATTCTGGGTAATTAAAGTCGTAAACACGCAAATAAGGTGGTAAACAAGCCTCCAGCATTCATTCGGGTTTGCGGGGTGGTCATTTGTAACAGTAAAGTCGTAAACTCGAGTTTGACAGGTAAAGACGACCTAGAAATACGAAGCAAATCGCAGCCCTGTTTGGGCTTGTTGATATATATATATAAAAGAGCGCTCAGTTTGAGCGCTCTTTTTCTTTGGTTTTTCCAGAAGTTCTTGCGGTCCGAGCAGCCCCTAAACGCTCCGATGACTGCAAGAGGCTGGTAGCCGTCATTCACACGTCCGTCCACGAACGACCGCATCACTCTACAGCGGACGCTAGAGGCGATGAGTGCATGCCCGCGTGCCCCATCACCTGTTTGGTCTCCCAGGCATAGGCCACGAGCGGCACCTTGGTGGCACTGGTGGGAAAGCGGGCCTCATGCCAAACGATGCCTGTATTGAGGATGCTGGCTCCCGCCGCCTCGATGGCCTGGGCGAGCTGTAGCACTTCTGCCGGCGTGGAGCGGCCCTCCACGAGCTAGAGCATTGACAGTCGCTAGATGATGAGGTTCGGTCCAACGCGCTTGTGAGCTCGGCATAGGATCKTTACGGAAATGCGCATGCGCTTGGCATAGCTGCCGCCCTAGACGTCGCCGCACTGATTGCTACGTGCGGCGATGAACTCGTTGATCAGGTATCCGATCGACCTCATCAGTGCGTCATTTGGGAATTGATCATTCCAAGTAGATTCAGCGCCTGATAGCGATAAGTCGCACCATGCCTCGAAGTCCCACCTCTCTTGCTACAACAAACCCACTTGTCTCCAGCTGTGTGATCAGATGGCCGATGGATAAACGCAGCTTCCGGTAGTGACTGACCCGCGTTGTCCACCCATGAGCAGTTCGCTCTTGGACAATGTCATGCACCAGTACGCTTGTTGCCTCATATTCCAAGAAGCATGTGAGCAGTCGCTCGTTGTCGCTTCGCACAGGGATAAATCGATGGCTGCCAAAGAGAGGTGTGGAGTAATCACGTAGTGAGATCACAAAGGTGCCACCGCAGGCCAAAGTCGTTGCGGCATTTTCGATGAGTGACAAAACAGCACCCGTATTGGGTAGGTGGGTGATGGTGTCACCCATGCAGAGAATCAGGTCAGGACGTTCCGTCAGGTGTTTAGGAAATGTGAGAAGGTCTTCGCAAACCTTACGGATAGTTACCCCTTCGCTGAGTTCTTCGAGCGTTCGCAACAAAAGCGCAGACGCATCGATTGCCAAGACGGATGCACCCGTACGCGCGATCGGAATAGCATGCATCCCGAATCCAGCACCCAGGTCAACCACCTTGGAGCTCAGTCCTATCGGTAGACCCAAGGTCTGAATTTCGGAGGCTCCTCTTTGCAATGCGGCTTGGGCTCCGCCCTCCATCCACAGGTAGACGGGCGCCAGGTGTTGCTCGTAGTGATCGTTAGTCGTCATGCGAGAGTGAAATGGAATTTGTGGGATGTAGGCGGGATGCGATCAGCGCCGCTTCTTTGGGCTTGAGAGTTATCCCGGTTCGCTGCATTTGTCCCTGATCGATACATCTCATCTAGCGACGACCAGCGCATCGATAGCGTCAGGGTCCAGGCCTTCCATGACACGTTGCATGGGTTGCTCGAAACGATCTCCGCCTCGGACTTCTAGTTTGATCATCTGTGCTCTTGCTGGATTTGCTCGGTCCCAGGGGAAGGAGGGATCCGGTTTCGCAAGTAGGGGAAAGCGGTCCGGCGGTACGTCCGCGGGATGCAGTCCGTTGAAACCCAGACGTGCCTGCGCTTTCAGTTGATCACCCGTTAGGCCAGCTCGCCATGTACGTACTCGGCGCAACATCGTTTCTACGGGTGAATTGTCAATACCAAGCTGGTTCCTCCGGCGCGCCTCGGACGCTGCGACGCCTGCATTGGCACGTGCGTGCTGCACACGAATCTCTGCGATGAGTCGATCGGCGTTTGCGGGATCTGTGCGGCGCAGTCCCTCGGCGATGCGATCCAACATCCGATCTTGCTCACCAGATGGTGCCGATTCCTCATCCTTGCGTACATCCTCCAACTTGCGCTGCAGATCGCGCTCAGTAAAGTCAAGGTACTCCGCCGTAGTGACCGGAACCCACGGCAACTTTCCATTGCTCGTGAAGACAAGCATGTGCCCACCGAATATGGGACGCCCGCGCAGTGTGCCAGTGACCGGCAACGCGCGCCATGCTGCGAGCCTGTCGTCCTTCAGCTCCGGTACTTCTGACTCAAAAAATGCGTGAGGCGCGTTGACGCTGGCCACTACTGACAACAAGGGGCCAATTCGATCCGCACCTGCAACGACATCGCAGCGGCCCTTCACCCACACAGACTCTCGGTGGTCGCGCAATAGGAAGTGTGCAGGTCTTGCTGGAGCCGTCCATTGGCCGCCGATCTGCCAGCTGCTGCGAAGCCTTGTGCGAGGCAGCGCATGAAGTTCAGGGCGGGCGTGAAGGAGTTTGTTGAACTCTCGCAGTGTTTGCCGCAGCGGCGCGACCGAGGGGTCGTTCACCATCTTCAGATCTGCAGTCTTGGGATGCTCAGCATCGATCCAGCAATCGATCTGCGCGTGCGCACTGTGGCTGGCGAGCAGTAAAGCCAGAGAAGCGGCGGTGAGGAGCTTCACACGAGCGATTAAGGGTGGCGTGAGAATCATGCTGCGTTCTCCACCTGAGCTTGGATCGGGTGGATTGCAAAGCCAGTCTTGTAGTCCTTCAGTCCTGACCTGGCAGCTTGGCTAGTTACCGACTCAACAATTGAACCTAAAGCACCAAGACCTCCGCTGCACGCCATTCGCTCAGCCATGGCTGCGGCGGCCCGGCGGTAGCGGTCGTCTTGCAGAATCTCACGAACGGCATCTCGAACTTCGGAAGGACGAGGCGATACCCGACGCAGACGGCGCCCTACCCCGGACCATGCAATGCGCGCGCCCACCTCGGGCTTGTCCTCCAGGCCTCCGCTGGCGACGATGGGGACGCCGTAGCGCAACGCGTACTGCACGCCACCATATCCAGCATTTGTCACAAAGACGTCGGTCTTAGGCAGTAGTTCGTCATAGTTCAAGAACTCAGCCGCGCGCGCATTGCCGGGAAGCGGCGGAAGACTGGTCAACGGTCGTCCTCCTGTAGCCACAACGACGATGACGTCTTCATTGGCCAAGGCCTGGAGGGTTGGACCAATCAGCTGGTTGAAATCCTTGTTGGCAATCGTCCCTTGCGTCACATGAACTACCGGCCGTGTGCCATCCAGATCACGCCACCAAGCAGGCCGGGGTGCTGACGAGCCCGAGGCCGAGATCGGCCCCACAAAGTGAAGCGTTGACGGCGCATCCGAGCGCGGGTACTCGAATTCGGGCACTGTAAATTGGGTGATGCCTTCAGCCCGACGCGCCCAATCGAGAATGGGCCCCGGCATCGGCACGCCAAAAACCTGCCGGTGCATGTCGTCGGCGTGGCGTTGTGCTGGGGCCAGAACTCTTGCGGCGAGCGCTGAAAGTAGCTTGTTTCGCAGCCTCCCGATCGAGCCAGGCATCGGCGGCACGCCCATGCCAAATGGGGCTGTATCGCAGCTGGCAAGGGAGAGGGGCAGCACCCCGCACATCACCACGGCCGGACGCGCGTCTCGGGATTTACCCAGCACCAAAGAAGCGCCAGCAAAAGCAGGGTCCGCCAGCATGGCATCTATCGGCTCGGATGCATGTGCAGATACGACAGCGTTGTATTGCGCCATAGCCGGGCGTGTGAACAACTCCAGTACATCAAAAGCGATGGCGTCGACACCTGAAAGAGCTGCTCTTCCTGGAAAACGGTCGTTGAGATCGATGCGGTCATCGAAATCAGCCGAACCAGGTAATGGAATGTGCCTAGCGCCGGTCTCACGGACTGTTGTAGCAAAGCGACTTCCGGTGAGGAACCRCACGCTGTGACCTTGTTCGACAAAGTAGCGCGCAACCGCAAGTAGCGGCGTTACGTGGCCGTGGATCGGGACCGTACAAATGAGTATGGAGGACATGGTGAAGACGACGAAGACAGGGCATTCCCCGCGAACAGGAACAAGTGGTGCCGGACACAGGTGACGGAAGCAGCCGCTGCCACCGGCCAGTCGGCGTGCAGTTTCCGCACTGAGRCTGTGTGCTTAAGCGGCCCATGGCGGTGTGAATGGAGGCTTGTCCTCAACAACAGCCTGTCCTCCCACAGGAAGAATGGCTAATGC
>NZ_JBGFFF010000187.1:0-7216 GCF_056175785.1 Acidovorax sp. LjRoot204 | reverse complement strand
ATTGCAACCTGCCCATCTCTCGCCAGCTACTCGGACTGGAGCAACTGGTGCCGGCAACCCCTGCTTTGGCTTGGGCAGCCTGATCCTGCAGAAAGCGTTTTCCAGGGTTTGAAGGAAGACCCCCCACAGCTGCTGCTGGGCAGGGTCCTTTCAGGCTGGCATGAAAAGCACGGTGGTGACCCGAAGATGGTTCGCGACGTCGTCAACGCTGCGGTTCACCTTGATGAGACCGATGATTTCCGGGATGCGCTGGCTGAAGCAGCAGGGGGAAATGAAAGCATCAACGTCCGGAAGCTGGGTCACTGGCTGGCTCGTAACGAGGGCAGGATCGTGGGCCCCTACCGGCTTCGCAAAGCACCCAAGACTCGGAACGCAGAGAACTGGCAAGTCGTCGAGTCGGATGTGTCGGTATCGTCGGTTCTTCCGAGCTCCAAGACCACTTGATGACATTGAGGAGTGAGGGTGTCCATCACCCTCCCCCATCAGCACGGTCTGTGCTCGTGCCAAGACATCGGCACTGATCCTCATGCGGTGCGAAACGCAAGCTCTTTCAGGAAGGACGCGTTCAGCACTGCATTAAAGCAAACCGACTGCAAAACCAAGAAGATTGGCCCATTCAATAGCGCAAGAATCTCCGCTCCACGTAGTCTGACTGAGTCTTCAAAAGACGCGAAAACTGTTCTAGCTGAGAGTTTTCCGTCACAGTTCTCGCCGAGCATGAACCGTACCTACAAGACATCGAGCTCAAAGAGTCCCTTGCTGCTTGATCAAAGAACCTATTTTCCAGGAAGCGCGCGGTAAAGCAAGTCCACAGACTACGCTTCACCACTACGGGCACGCAGCGCCTCATACAACTGAGCAGGCCCCAACAGGATGGCCTTAAGCCCGGCTCGCACCCTCTCGCTATCCAGCGCCTGTTTGCTCATGCTGGTGTACGCACCGAAAGCATCAATGATTGCGTCGGTCAGTGCGCTGTCCAAGTCGGGGGAGTTATCGAACTGCCCCTTGCTGTTGTTGCTGGCCTGCTGCACCAGGATGTCAGACTCCAGCAGCTTGCCTTTGACATGGTTCACATAGACCAGTCGGTCGTCGTCGCTGAGCTCACCATCAAACAGGTCGTTCACCTTGGCGAGGATTTCAGAGAGCAGCACCTTCTGCTTCTCCTGCACCGCTCCACCGCCCGTATCTGTCAGTGGTTGCAACTTGTGGTCACCATCGTCGTCATGCAGAGCTAAGCTACGCTTGCCCTGATCTTTGAGACGGTGATGGGTCAATACGACCTTCGACAGATCCACCCCTTCCCGCTCGCGGCCGAAGTCGAGCAGGGGCAGCAAGCGCTTGAAGAACATTGCACGCTTTTCAATGTCCGTATTGCCGTAGTCGAACACCTGCCCCAGGAAGGCGTACACGCGCACAAAGGTGCCCAGGTCGCGCTTGAAGAGCTGCAGTGCCGCCAACTCGTCCTTGGCCGCTTGCGTCGCCGGCCCCTCCTTGTTGGTCTGTTGTGCCTGAGCAAGCGCCAGCTGGGCAGCCTTGTATCGCTTGAGTAATCGATCTGCCACCGGCTCAATTGCAGCCACCAGCATGGCTTGCGTGGCCTTGGCGTTCATCTCAGCCAGCACCACGCGCTCGACCTCGAACTCATCGTAGTGACCCGAGGCATCGAGCTTGGCGCGCAGGTCGTACACCAGATGCGGGTCGGTTACCCCCGCCAGCTCGGCGGTTTCGTAGTAGGTCTTGAACGCGGCAAGGATGTCATCCGGCTCGTTCACGAAGTCCAGGATGTAGGTAGTGTCCTTGAGGCCGTATGGGCCGCTGTAGGCGCGGTTCAGGCGGCTCAGGGTCTGTACCGCCTGGATACCGCCAAGACGCTTATCTACGTACATGCCGCAGAGCATCGGCTGATCAAACCCCGTCTGGAACTTGTTGGCCACCAGCAGGATTTGGTACTCGTCGGTGGTAAATGCCTCGCGCATGTCTCGGCCCTTGAGCAAGGGGTTTAGGCGGGTGCTGTTTTCTGTGACGGCTTCGTCTACCTGCTCCGGGTCATTCACCTCCCCCGAGAAGGCCACCAAGGTGCCCAGCTTGTAGCCGTTGTCTTGGATGTACCGCTGGACCGCCAACTGCCATCTCACCGCCTCCTGGCGACTGCCGACCACCACCATGGCCTTGGCGTGGCCATCCAGCAGAGGCTGTACGTTCTCACGGAAGTGCTCCACCACCACTGCCACCTTCTGGCTGATGTTGTAGGAGTGCAGACRCACCCAGCGCATCAGCCCCTTCATGGCCTCGCTGCGCTCGACCGCTTTCTCGTCCCATTCCTTGCCGTTGTTGGCGAGCTTGAAGGCCAGTTTGTAGGGCGTGTAGTTCTTCAGCACATCGAGGATGAAGCCTTCCTCAATGGCCTGGCGCATGCTGTAGATGTGGAATGGCGCTGGCAGGTTGCCCGGCCCGGCAGGCTGGTCTGGCTGTGGACGGCGGCCGAACATCTCCAGCGTTTTGGCCTTGGGCGTGGCGGTGAAGGCCACGTAGGTGATGCCCTTGTCGTTGGCACGCGCCGCCATCTGCATGGCCAGCAGGTCCTCCGTGCCCACCTCGCCGCCATCAGCAAGGTCTTTGAGCTCTTCTGCGCTCAGCAGCTGCTTGAGCTTGCTGGCCGCCTCGCCTGTCTGACTGCTGTGCGCCTCGTCGGCAATCACGGCAAAGCGCTTGCCTTGGGTGGCGGCCAGCTCTTGCACGGCCTTGAGGGCAAAGGGAAAGGTCTGGATGGTGCATACCACGATCTTCTTGCCGCCGCCCAGTGCCTCGGCCAACTCGCCGCTCTTGCTGCCGCCCTCACCCTTGATGGTGGCCACCACGCCCTTGGTGCGCTCGAAATCGAAGATGGCCTCCTGCAACTGCGCGTCGAGCACATTGCGGTCGCTCACCACCAGCACGCTGTCGAACAGCTTGTGGTTCTGAGCATCGTGCAGGTCGGCCAGAAAGTGCGCCGTCCAGGCAATCGAATTGGTCTTGCCGCTGCCCGCGCTGTGCTGGATCAGGTACTTGTGCCCGGCCCCTTCGGCCAGCACGGCCGCTTGCAGCTTGCGCGTGGCGTCGAGCTGGTGGTAGCGCGGGAAGATGAATCCCGTCACCTTCTTCTTGCTATCGCGCTGGGTGACCAGATAACGGCCAATGATCTCCAGCCAGCTGTCGCGCTGCCACACCTGCTCCCACAGGTAGGCGGTGYGATGGCCTACCGGATTGGCAGGGTTGCCCGCGCCGCCGTGGTCACCCTGGTTGAAGGGCAGAAAGCGCGTGGCGAGGCCCTGCAGGCGGGTGGCCATCATCACCGTGCGGTTGCTCACGGCAAAGTGGACCAACGCGCCCCGCGGAAAGTCCAGCAGAGGCTCGGCAAACGGCCTACCCTTGGGCTTGGGGATGCGGTCAAAGCGGTACTGGTCCACCGCCGCGTTCATGTCCTGCGTGAAGTCGGTCTTGAGCTCCGCCGTGGCCACCGGGATGCCGTTCAAAAACAGAACCAGATCAATGATGTCGTCGTGGTTGGTTYGGCACTGGCGCACCACACGCAGGCGGTTGGCGGCGTAGCGAACCTGCAATTCAGGGTTCATTGCCAGCGCAGGCTTGAACTGCGCTAGTTTCAGCGGGCTCTTGAGCCCCAGCAGGTCGATTCCCACTCGCAGCACCTCTAGCGTGCCTCGCTCGTCAAGCGCCTTTCGTAGGCGGTCGAGCAGCATGGCCTCAGCTGCGGAGCCGTGGGTCTTGCTCAACGCCTCCCATGCTTGGGGCTGGGTGGCCTGCACCCAGACCAGCAGGTCGGCGGGGTACAGGGCACGGGGAGTGTCGTAGTCGCTGGCGTCGCCCTCCGTGCCCGGCGCGGCATAGAGCCACCCTTGCGCTGCGAGGTGGTTGCAAATGTCGAGCTCGAACTGGATTTCGTTGTGCAGTGCCACTGACCCTCTCCCCTCTCATGCTTATGCGTTCATTTGTTGTCCCGGCTCAATGGGCATCACGTATCCCAGCCGCTCATGCCCCGCTATTCGTCTTTGAGCAACTTCAAGCGGGGTGCCATCACTGCGGCAAGGTCGGCCGCAGCCTTCATGAGTTTGCTTTGAAGAGACGCCCATTCGGTCTCCGCAGAACTCCAGCCTCCGTCAAACTCAGTACAAATGCGACATCCCGCGCCGCTATCGAGGCGCTGCCAACTGAGCGCAGCCCCAAAATCAGCCTCAATCTTGCCCTTTTGTGAGTGCAATGCGTCGAACCATGCCTTATTCGTCGCAACCTTGTTCTTGCCCAAGTGGATCCAGAGTTCTACTCGACTGCGGTCCTCAGCCAGTGAGCACGTGATGTTCGTCCCCGCCTTGCCGATACCCGCTGAGAGCCAGTGATCGGTGGTGGGGCTGCGTCCGGCGAACAATCCAGCTTGCTTCTTGGAGGTTTCGATGAACTGCGCCCAGAAACGCCGGATGCTCTCCTGGCGCTTGGTCTCCACCTTACGCTTTTCGTCTTGCTGCTCGCGCATCTTCACGATGTAGCTTTCCGCTTCGGGGAGCGGGATGATCTGCGTAACATCCACTAGGGTTTGATTGTGGTACTGGTACGGCTGCATGCGAATGCAGCGAATGCTCAGGCCCTGATCGTTGAGCCACATGACGCAAGTGGTAATTTCCGTTGAGAAGTCAGCCGACACCAAGATGATCTCGACCTTCCCCGTGAGCGTCCCGTCGGCCTCTGACTCGAGGCCCAAGTGCTCCAGCACGGCTGACCGCGCTTTCTCTCGCCCGTCATCTTGTCCGACGAACGACCGAGCATGTGCATCGATCACCTGCTCCAGCGTCATCCCCGAGATCATAGAGGCATATCGGATGGCCTGCAGGTCCATGTGTCCGCCATCGTCTGTTCGCTTGATCTCCACCACTACCAAGTCCCGGTCCTTGGACAGGCACAGCAGATCGATACGCCGGTTGCTGTCTAGCCAGTTCGAGTATTCCTCGCACAGCACCAGCAGCCCCTCTCCCAGCGGGGAAGGGTCTTGCTTGAGCATGGCCTGCAGGTGCTGCCGCTCTAGGATGGACTGGCTGGCGAACGTGGTGGTGGGCACTGACAGCAGCTGTGCGTTAGTGATGGAGTAGAGGGGCATGATGGGGTTTGCCGCGAAACTGGTCTTAGGCGCTTTCAGCGTAAGCGCTAGATGCAAGTGAAACCGGAGTATTTGCGCCGCCCGCCAACCCACGCACGTCGATCTGGCCAGTAACGGCGGCGGAGATCAGGGCGGTGCGGCGTTCTTGCAGGAGGGTGATGGCGGTGCGGGCTTGGGTCATCAGCGCGTCAAAGCGCGCCATTTGCGAGGTGATCCCGCTAAGAATCGCTGATTGCTCGGCTATTGGTGGAAGTGCAATCCAGATGTCGCTCAACGTACCAATGTTGATCACATCCATGGTGCCTCCGCGACTGAGTACAGAGAACTGCTCGAAAGTAACAGCGCTCCTTAGAACCTCGGCAAGAAAAAGCGGCAGAACGCCTTCCACAGTCCGAAGGCGGATAAGGCGGGGGTTGATGATTCCCGGCTCAGCGTCTACTGGAACAACGGCAATCTTCCCAAAGGTGCCAACGCAGCTAATTAGCAAGTCATCCGGTCGTATCTCGTACTGAGCCAACTCTGCAAACTTAGTCTGGTCGATGTAGTAATCGCCGATAGAAAAATCACCAGGGATCACCTGCTCCTGCCCGTACACCCGGTAACCCGAACTGACGTACATATCTTTGGTCAACGCAGAACCAAACGGACCGGCTTTAATGTTTGATGCAAGAAACTTTAGTCGCTTCGATTGCCAATGCGCCGGCACCTCCCCCAGCCACTCCACGCCCGAGTCCCTCATCGGCACGTTCGGGTCCAGCCCCTTGGTCACGGCGTGAGAGATGACAGCCTGGCGCTTTTCCTGCAGCAGGGCGATCAGCTTTTCCTGCTCGGCCACCAGCGCGTCGATCTTGGCGGTTTCGCGGTCGAGGAAGGTGGCTATCAATAATGCTTCATCGTGGCTGGGCCAAGGCAATGGTATGGAATTCATCCCTGCTTGAGTAAGCTTGTCGCGGGTTGAGCCGTCGATGAAATTTGCGTAGTCAGTGACGTTCAGGCAGTGAACGATGAACTTCGTGAACGTCGTCTGATTGGGCCTCAGCACATGGATGTGGTTGTTGGGCCAAACAGGTCCAATGGAGCGAAACGCAACTGGCCGGAAAGGATCGAAAAACGGTGCCCCATCTTCGCCCAGCAATACGAGCTCTTCATCGAAAAGGGGCTGATCGACATATCCCATGATTGCATTTGCGCCCCAATAGGGCACGTCGCCCGGCCTGTCAGCACGTTCAACCGAGTTGAGTGGTACCCGCTTGCCATCAATGCATTCGACCAAGTGGCGCAGACGCTTGACCTCCCAATGTGTCGGCACCTCCCCCAGCCACTCCACCCCACTGTCCTTGTACCCCGGGTATCTCGGAAAGCTCATGCCGACAGCCCCTTGATCATGTCCAAGATGCGGTCGGTGGTTTGCTTCAGCTCCACGTCAATATCGGCCAGCGGGCGCGGGGGCTTGAAGACATAGAAGTGCCGGTTGAACGGGATTTCATAGCCCACTTTGGTTTTGTCGGGGTCGATCCAGGCGTCAGGCGCGTGGGGCAGCACTTCGCGCTTGAAATACTCGCCCACGTCTTCGGTGTAGGGCACGTTTTCGGTGTCGCGTAGCTGCGCGTCAGGCTGGGGCTTGCCCTTTTGCTTGCCCTTGGTGCCCAGCACCACGTTGCCCGCTTCGTCGCGCAGCGGGCGTTCGACGGTGATGCTGTGGTAGCCAAAGGCTTTGTTGTCAAAGATGCGGCTGATGGGAGTGCCGTCGTCGTTCTGCGCCTCGACAAAATCGCCAAACAGACGGGTGATGCGGTCGATGTGGGCGTCACTGAGTTCCTTGCGCTTGGAGCCCAGGCTCTTGCGCATCTTCTGCCACATGCCTGACGCATCAATCAGCTGCACCTTGCCCTTGCGCGCAGCGGGCTTGCGGTTGCTGATGACCCAAACGTAGGTGCTGATGCCGGTGTTGTAGAACATGTCGGTGGGCAGGCCGACGATGGCCTCCAACAAGTCGTTCTCCAGCACGTAGCGGCGAATTTCAGATTCGCCCGATCCCGCGCCGCCCGTGAACAGCGGTGAGCCGTTGAGCAC
>NZ_JBGFFF010000186.1:0-7224 GCF_056175785.1 Acidovorax sp. LjRoot204 | reverse complement strand
GCCGTGTTGTACACCCGGCGAGCACGGCAACAACGAGTGCGGCCTTGCCAGACCCTCACCCTGCGGGCCAGGGCTGCGGCGGGTACCCGGCGGCGTTGCCTGACTTGCCAAGGCAGCCAGCCTTGGCAGCGCCAGGCGCCTTGCCGTGCATCCCGCCGCAGCCCTGGCGCACCCCCGATTTCCCGGATTCAGTGGACTAGTGTGCATTGCAGCATGTTTCATTTTGAGAATATCCAGCCAGGGGCCGCGGAAATCTAGGGTTGTCCCTAGGGATGGGGCGTGGGGCGCGGCAGAAGATGCGCGAGCGATGAGCGTGATCCTGATCCCCTCCGCGAGATCGTGAGCGCGCTCCTATCCAGCCAAAACCACTCCAGGAGACAGCCAGATGCAAGTCCAGTTCACGGTCAACGGGCGCGCTGCCAGTGTTGACGTCCCCCCCAATACCCTGCTTGTCCATGCGCTGCGAGAGCACCTGCTGCTCACTGGCACCCACGTGGGTTGCGACACCAGCCAGTGCGGGGCGTGTACGGTGCATGTGAACGGCCGGGCCGTCAAATCCTGCGCGATGCTGGCGGTGCAGGCCCAGGGGGCCGAGGTGACCACCATTGAAGGCATGGCCACCCCTGACGGCACCATGCACCCCATGCAGGCTGCGTTCAAGGAGTGCCATGGCCTGCAGTGCGGCTTCTGCACGCCGGGCATGGTGATGAGTGCGGTGGACCTGTGCAAGAACCACCCGAACGCCAGCGAAGGCGAGATCCGCGAGCTGCTCGAAGGCAACATCTGCCGCTGCACCGGCTACCAGAACATCGTGCGCGCAGTGCAGGTCGGCCAGAAGGCCATGGCCGGCGCCTGAGCGCGCCCGCCGTCCCCACGCCAGAATAATCCAAGGAGACAAGACCATGGGTGCATCCGACTTTTCCAAGCTGCCGCACATCGGCGAATCGCTCAAGCGCAAGGAAGACTACCGCTTCCTGACCGGCGCAGGCCAATACACCGACGACGTGGTGCTGGCCGCGCAGAGCCATGCGGTGTTCGTGCGCTCACCGCACGCCCACGCCAAGATCAACAGCATCAACATTGACGCTGCCAAGGCCGCGCCCGGCGTGCTGGGCGTGTTCACCGGTGCCGATGTGGCCGCCGACAACATCAACGGCCTGCCCTGCGGCTGGCTTATCACCAGCACTGACGGCCAGCCCATGAAGGAGCCGCCACACCCCATCCTGGCGCAGGGCAAGGTGCGCTAYGTGGGSGACCACGTGGCCATGGTGGTGGCGCTGACCCAGCAGCAGGCACGCGATGCGGCCGAGCTGGTAGAGGTGGACTACGACGTGCTGCCAGCCGTGGTGAATGTGGCCGACGCCGCATCGGGCGCCGTGGCAGGTGCGGCGCTGCACGACATCGCGCCTGACAACCACTGCTTCAAGTGGGCCATCGGCGACAAGGGCGCCGTGGACGCCGCATTTGCCAACGCTGCGCATGTCACCAAACTCGATCTGATCAACAACCGCCTGATCCCCAACGCCATGGAGCCCCGTGCGGCCATCGGTAGCTACAACCGGGCGAGCGACGAATACACGCTGTACGTCAGCAACCAGAACCCGCACGTCGAGCGCTTGCTGATGACGGCCTTTGTGATGGGCCTGCCCGAGCACAAGGTGCGCGTGATTGCGCCCGATGTGGGTGGCGGCTTTGGCTCCAAGATCTATCTGTACGCCGAAGACGTGTGCCTGACCTGGGCGTCCAAAAAGCTCAACCGCAACATCAAGTGGGTGGCCGACCGCAGCGAGGCGTTCTTGAGCGACGCCCACGGCCGCGACCACGTGAGCCACGCAGAGATGGCGTTGGACAAGGACGGCAAGTTCCTGGCGCTGCGTGTGCACACCCACGCCAACCTGGGCGCCTACCTCAGCACCTTTGCCAGCGCGGTGCCCACCATCCTGTACGCCACGCTGCTGGCGGGGCAGTACAGCACGCCGCAGGTGTATGTGGAGGTGGACTCGTGGTTCACCAACACCGCACCGGTGGACGCCTACCGGGGCGCAGGCCGCCCTGAGGCCACCTACCTGCTGGAGCGCTTGGTCACCCGCTGCGCGTGGGAGATGGGACTGCCGCWGGACGAGATCCGCCGCCGCAACTTCATCAAGGCCTTCCCGTACCAGACGCCGGTGGCGCTGCAGTACGACACCGGCGACTTCCAGGCCTGCATGGATGGGGCGAACAAGCTGGCCGACGTGACGGGCTTCGAGCAGCGCAAGGCCGCCAGCGCGGCCAAGGGGCTGCTGCGGGGCATTGGGTATTCGTCGTACATCGAGGCCTGTGGCATTGCGCCGTCCAACATCGCCGGCGCCCTGGGCGCACGCGCAGGTCTATTCGAATGCGGCGAGGTACGCGTGCACCCCACCGGCAGCGTGACGGTGTTCACCGGCTCGCACAGCCACGGYCAGGGGCAYGARACCACYTTTGCGCAGGTGGTGGCSGCGCGCCTGGGCATYCCGGTGGASAACGTGGACRTSGTGCAYGGCGAYACSGGCCGCGTGCCSTTCGGCATGGGCACSTAYGGCTCRCGCTCCATCWSSGTGGGCGGCGCSGCCATCATGAAGGCRCTSGACAAGATCGAGRCCAAGGCCAARAAGATTGCYGCGCACCTGATGGARGCGAGCGATGCCGACATCGASTTTGCGAAYGGCGARTTCACGGTGCGTGGCACCGACAAGAAGATCCCGTTCGGCCAGGTGTCGCTGGCAGCCTATGTGCCGCACAACTACCCGCTGGACGTGCTGGAGCCGGGCCTGAACGAAACCGCSTTCTACGACCCGACCAACTTCACCTTCCCGGSMGGCACYTACATCTGCGAGGTCGAAGTGGACCCCGCCACCGGGCACACACGGGTGGACAAGTTCACSGCGGTGGACGACTTCGGCACCATCATCAACCCSATGATCGTCGARGGSCAGGTGCAYGGCGGRCTGGTGCAGGGCATYGGCCAGGCGCTGCTSGAGAACTGCGTGTACGACMRCGARACSGGCCAGCTGCTCACCGGCAGYTTCATGGACTACGCCATGCCACGCGCCGATGACTTCCCCGAGTTCAAACTGGGCCATGTGTGCACGCCCTGCACCCACAACCCGCTGGGCACCAAGGGCTGCGGCGAGGCCGGGGCCATTGGCTCGCCACCGGCGGTGATCAACGCCGTGCTGGATGCGCTGCGACACCTGGGTGTGAAGGACTTCGACATGCCCGCGTCGCCGCACCGCGTCTGGGAAGCGATTCAACACGCCAAGGCATAAGGAGATCCACCATGTACGCATTCACGTTTGAAGCGCCTTCTTCCACCGCCGCTGCCGCGCAGCTCATCGCCCAGGGCGGCAAACTGCTCGCGGGCGGGCAAAGCCTGCTGCCGTCCATGCGGCTGCGCCTGGCCAACCCTGAAAAGATCGTGGACCTGAACAGCATTGCCGAACTGGCGGGCATCCGCCGCGAGGGCAACGCGCTGGTCATCGGCGCCATGACGCGCCATGCCGACGTGGCATCCAGCAGCGAGGTCAAGTCGGCCATCCCGGCACTGGCCGACCTTGCTGCCCACATCGGCGACCGCCAGGTGCGCGCACGCGGCACGCTGGGCGGCTCGGTGGCCAACAACGACCCTGCCGCCTGCTACCCCAGTGCGGTGCTGGGCCTGGGCGCCACGGTCATCACCAACCGCCGCGAGATCAAGGCCGACGATTTCTTTGTGGGCATGTACACCACGGCGCTGGATGAGGGCGAGATCATCAGCGCCATCCGCTTCCCGATCCCGAAACGCGCTGCGTACATGAAGTTCAAGCAGGCGGCTTCGCGCTTCTCGCTGGTGGGGGTGTTTGTGGCGCAGACCGACAGCGGCGTGCGTGTTGCGGTGACCGGTGCGGCCAGCAGCGTGTTCCGCCATGCGGGGCTGGAGGCGGCGCTCAACCAGAGCTTCACCCCGCAGTCGGCTGCCAGCGTGAAGATCGACGCGAACGATCTGAACGCCGACATCCACGCCAGCGCTGCCTACCGCGCCAATCTCATCAGCGTGCAAACGCAGCGCGCTGTGCAGCAGATGCTGGGATGACGTGAAGGCAATCCCGCCACCGTGGTGCGGCACCCGGTGGCGGGTTTTTGAGTGAAATTGGCTGCAAGCGCTAGAGGAATATGCGCTGGAAGCTATGAATTGGATAGCAATGAACTCGTTGAACGCCGCGCCGGTTCCGGCTTCCATCGACGCCCTGGTGCAGGCCCTGCAAAGCGTGGGCTATTTTGCCGACCGTCGCCTGGCCACGGCGGTGTTTCTGGCGCTCAAGCTGCAGCGGCCTTTGTTGCTGGAGGGCGAGCCTGGCGTGGGCAAGACGGCGCTGGCCAAAGCCCTCTCGGAAGTGCTGTCGCGCAGCCTCATTCGCCTGCAGTGCTACGACGGCCTGGAGCAGCGCGAGGCGTTGTACGAGTGGAACTACGCCGCCCAGCTGCTGCACATGCGGGCAGCGGAAGGGCAGGGCAGTGCCGACATGGCGCAGGTGGAGCGCGAGGTCTACCAAGACCGCTACCTCATCCGCCGCCCCTTGCTGCAGGCGCTGCAGGCACCAGCGCCGGGCGCCGTGCTGCTGATCGATGAGGTGGATCGCGCGGACGAACCGTTCGAGGCCTTCTTGCTGGAGTACCTGGGCGAGTACCAGGTGAGCATCCCCGAGATCGGCACAGTGCGCGCCACGGCCACGCCGGTCACGCTGCTCACCAGCAACCGCACGCGCGATCTGMACGACGCCGTCAAGCGCCGCTGCCTGTACCACTGGCTTGACTACCCCGAGCGCGAGCGCGAGCTGGCCATCGTCCGCGCGCAGGTGCCCGGTGCCAGCGAGGCGCTGGCCGTGCAGGTGGCAGAGTTTGTGGGGCGGCTGCGCAGCCAGCCGTTTGCCAACGCCTTCCAGCGCGCGCCGGGCATTGCCGAGAGCGTGGAATGGGCCAAGGCGCTGGTGGCGCTCGACACCATCGTGGTGGACCCCGAGGTGGTGTCCGATACCGCAGGCATCCTGTTCAAGCAGCGGGAGGATGTGGCTGCGCTTACCCGCGACATGGCGGTGCAGTTGCTGCAGCCCGCCGATGCCGATGCATGAGAACCGGCCGATGGCCGAGGGCGCGATGTTCTCCCAACTCGGCGATGCCCGCACCGGCAAGCTGGCCGACAACCTGAGCGGCTTTGGCCGCACGCTGCGCCGCGCTGGCGTGCGGGTGGATGCGGCCCGCATGGCGCTGGCCCAGCAGGCGGTGATGCTGGTGGGTCTGCAGCGCGAGGACTTCGGTGCTGCGCTGGAGGCCGTGCTGGTCAGCCGCGAGCARGACCGCATGGTGTTCCGCGARCTSTTCGATGCCTACTTTCGCAATCCCAACGTCGCACAAAAGCTGCTAGCGCAGATGCTGCCCAGCGCAGAATCCAAGGCCGAGCCCGTCAAACGCCGCCCGCGCGTGAGCGAGGCACTGGCGCCTGTGCGTGCCGCGCGCAACGCACCGCCCGCGCGCGAAGAAGACAAGATCGAATTCGATGCCGCCATGACGGCCAGCGACCTGCAGCGCCTGCGGCAGGCGGATTTCAACCAGCTCTCGGCCAGCGAATACATCCTGGTGGAGCGCCTGGTGCGCGATGTGCCCTTGCCGTTGCCTCACTACGCGGCCCGCCGCACCCGGCCGGGCGCACGCGGCAGCCGCCCGCACTGGCCCGGCGCCATGCACCATGCGGCGCGCAGTGGGGGCGAGGTGCTGCACATCCCCTTGCTGCAGCGCCGCCAGCAACCGCTGCCGCTGCTGGTGCTGGTGGACGTGTCGGGCTCGATGGAGCGCTACGCGCGTTTGCTGCTGGCCTTCTTGCACGCCGCCACCGCGCCGCGCCACACCGGTGCCACCGTGCGCCGGGACGTGTTTGCGTTTGGCACTGGCTTGACCGACCTCACGCCCGCCTTCCGCCTGGCCGACACCGACGCCATGCTGCAGACGTCCAGCCATGCCATCACCGACTTTGCGGGCGGCACCCGCATGGGCGACAGCCTGGGCCAGTTGCGCCTGCAGCATGCGCGGCGCCTGGTGGGGCGCCGCACGCTGGTGCTGCTGATCAGCGATGGGCTGGACACGGGCGCCCCCGAGGTGTTGGAGCGCGAGCTGGCCTGGCTGCGTCGCCACTGTGGCCGCTTGCTGTGGCTCAACCCGCTGTTGCGCTACGAGGGGTATGCCCCTACGGCGCGCGGTGCGTCGGCCCTGCACCGCCAGGCCCACGGCATGGTGGCCGTGCACAACCTGAGCCACCTGAAGGACCTGGCCGCCAGCCTGGCAAGCGTGTTGCGGCAATGAGGGCGCGGCCCCGTACCGCATCGAGCCCAGACATGCAGCGGACCGATTGAATTCCCACAACATCCACACCCATTGAAGACCGAGAGGACCCACCATGGAAATGCAAGCCAGCCGAACCCTTGCCGTCAGCCAGCAACAGGCCTGGGAGGCGCTCAACGACCCTGAGGTGCTCAAGCTGTGCATTCCCGGCTGCGACAAGGTCGAGCCCACGGCCGAGAACCAGTATTCGGTGGCAATGGCGCTCAAGATCGGGCCCGTGTCGGCCAAGTTTGCGGGCAAGATCACGCTGTCCGACATCGTGCCGCCCGAGAGCTACAACATCGCCTTCGATGGCTCCGGCGGCGTGGCGGGCTTTGGCAAGGGCAATGCCCAGGTCAAGTTGGTGCCGTTACCCCCCGATGCGGCGGGGCAGGCCAGCTGCGAGCTGCATTACACCGTGCATGCCTCGGTGGGCGGCAAGATCGCGCAGCTGGGCCAGCGCCTCATCGACGGCGCCGCCAAGAGCATGGCCGAAGACTTCTTCAAACGGTTTGACGACGAGATGCAGCGCCGCTTTCCGCGTGCTGAAGCCCCCCCGGCAGATGCAGTAGCCAGTGCCGATGCCGTCACTCAGCCAGGCACCGTGGAAGGGGGGAGTGCCACCCAGGGCGGCGGTATCCCTGCGTGGATGTGGGGTGTTGGCGTGGCGGCCCTCGTACTGCTGGCCTGGTGGTTCAATCGGGGTTGAGTGCTATGGGTACCGGAAGGAAGTGAGTCATGGAAAATTTGGACGTCGTCGTGCTGCGCACGCTGCAGGGCTGGCGTGCCGCAGGGCGCCGTGCGCTGCTGGCCACGGTGGTGCGCACGTGGGGCTCGTCGCCACGGCCGGTG
>NZ_JBGFFF010000185.1:0-7276 GCF_056175785.1 Acidovorax sp. LjRoot204 | reverse complement strand
CAAGTGGGCCAGACGGGCAAGATCGTGGCACCGCAGTTGTATGTGGCTGCCGGTATCTCGGGTGCTATCCAGCACTTGGCGGGSATGAAGGATTCSAAGGTGATCGTGGCGATYAACAARGAYCCKGAGGCMCCGATCTTCWSCGTSGCCGACTAYGGRCTGGAAGCGGATCTGTTCACGGCYGTGCCKGAACTGGTCAAGGCCCTGTAAGAACGCCCCTGTGCACACAAAGGCATCGCTCGCGATGCCTTTTTTTTGACGAAATTTCGCTTTCCCGGAGACACCCATGAGCTACACCGCCCCCGTCAAGGACATGCTGTTCGCCATCGAGCACCTGGCCAACATTGAACAGATCGCGCAAATCCCTGGTTTTGAAGATGCCGGGCTGGACACGGCCGCCGCCGTGCTGGAAGAGTGTGCCAAGTTCAACGAAGGGGTGTTGTCGCCGCTCAACTGGGAAGGCGACAAGAACCCGTCGAGCTGGAAAGACGGCGTGGTCACCACCACCCCCGGCTTCAAGGAAGCCTTCCGCCAATATGGCGAAGGCGGCTGGCAAGGCCTGCAGCACCCCGCCGACTTTGGCGGCCAGGGCCTGCCCAAGACCATCGGCGCGGCCTGCATCGAGATGACCAACAGCGCCAACATGAGCTTTGCGCTGTGYCCGCTSCTGASCGACGGCGCCATCGAGGCGCTGCTSACRGCMGGCWSCGAYGARCTCAAGGCSRYSTACCTCGARAAGCTGGTGASCGGCSAGTGGACYGGCACCATGAACCTSACCGARCCSCAGGCSGGCWSSGACCTKGCSCTGGTGCGCASSCGYGCMGAACCSCARCCYGACGGCACCTACAAGRTYTTCGGCACCAAGATCTTCATCACCTACGGTGAGCACGACATGGCCGARAACATCRTSCACCTGGTGCTGGCCCGCGTGCAGGGTGCGCCGGAGGGCGTCAAGGGCATCAGCCTGTTCGTGGTGCCCAAGTTCATGGTCAACAAGGATGGAAGCCTGGGCGCGCGGAATGACGCGCATTGCGTGAGCATCGAGCACAAGMTGGGCATCAAGGCMTCGCCCACSGCCGTGCTGCAGTWYGGCGACCACGGCGGCGCSGTSGGYTAYCTSGTGGGCCAGGAGAACCGSGGCCTSGAGTACATGTTCATCATGATGAAYKCGGCCCGCTAYGCCGTGGGCATGCAGGGCATCGCGATYKCCGAGCGYGCCTACCAAAAGGCTGTGCAGTACGCCAAAGACCGCGTGCAGAGCCGCCCCGTGGACGGCAGCATCAACGCCAGCGCCGCCATCATTCACCACCCTGACGTCAAGCGCATGCTCATGACCATGCGCGCCACCGTCGAGGGTTGCCGCGCCATGGCCACGGTGGCGGCTGCGGCGTTTGATGCCGCRCACCACCACCCCGATGCCGASRCGCGCAAGCAGAACCAGGCSTTCTAYGAATTCATGGTGCCGCTSGTSAAGGGCTACAGCACCGAGAYGAGCCTGGAAGTGACCWSSCTGGGCGTGCAGGTGCATGGCGGCATGGGCTTCATCGARGARACCGGYGCGGCSCAGTACTACCGCGACGCCAAGATCCTSACSATCTACGARGGCACCACGGCGATYCAGGCCAAYGACCTSGTGGGYCGCAAGACGGCGCGCGACGGCGGCCAGGTGGCCAAGGGCATCTCCGCGCAGATCGAGAAGACAGAGTCCGACCTGCTGGCCAGCGGCACGCCCGCTGCACTGGCTGTGGCCAAGCGCCTGACGGCGGCGCGCAAGGCGCTGCTCGACGTGATCGACTTTGTAGCCGGTGGCACCAAGGCCCAGCCCAACGCCGTGTTTGCGGGCAGCGTGCCCTACCTGATGCTSGCGGGCAATGTGGTGGCGGGCTGGCAACTGGCGCGCAGCCTGCTGGTGGCGCAAGACCTGTTGCAAAAGGGACAGGACGAAGCCTTCATGCGCGCAAAAATCACCACGGCCCAGTTCTATGCCGACCACATCCTGGTGAAGGCCCCGGGCCTGCGCGACAGCATTGTGGAAGGCGCGGCCAGCGTGACCGAGCTGGCGCTGGAAGCCTTCTGAAGGACTGGCGTGCTGTGAGGAGACAGGCCACCTGCGGGGCAGGGGCCTTGATATAAAAATGATAGCTACGGACGCATGATTCACTAGCGCATCCGGCCTGTTCCATCCCTATTCTTGTTCTGGAAGTTGTTGCCATGTCCAAACTGCCTCCCGTGTTGCAAAACCTGTCGCTGCCCGTCATCGGTTCGCCGCTGTTCATCATCAGCAACCCCAAGCTCGTGATCGAGCAGTGCAAGGCCGGTGTGGTGGGCTCCATGCCCGCGCTCAATGCCCGCCCTGCCGAACTGCTGGACGAGTGGCTGGCCGAGATCACCGAAACCTTGGCGGCCTACAACAAGGCGAACCCCGACAAGCCTGCTGCGCCGTTTGCCATCAACCAGATCGTGCACAAGAGCAACGACCGGCTGGAGCACGACATGCAGGTGTGCGCCAAGTACAAGGTGCCGATCATCATCACCAGCCTGGGGGCGCGCGAGGACGTGAACCAGGCCGTGCATGCCTGGGGCGGCGTGGTGCTGCACGACATCATCAACAACAAGTTCGCGCASAAGGCGATYGAGAAGGGCGCYGACGGCMTSATCGCCGTGGCGGCCGGCGCTGGTGGTCATGCTGGCACCAAGAGCCCGTTYGCGCTGRTSCAGGAAATCCGCCAGTGGTTCGACGGCCCGCTGGCGCTCAGCGGCTCTATCGCCAGTGGCGGCGCGGTGCTGGCTGCACAGGCCATGGGGGCAGACTTTGGCTACATCGGTTCGGCCTTCATCGCCACCCATGAGGCCCGCGCCAGCGAGGCCTACAAACAAGCCATCGTGGACGGCAACTCGGACGATATCGTCTACAGCAACCTGTTCACGGGCGTGCATGGCAACTACCTGGCGCCCTCGATCCGCGCGGCCGGCATGGACCCGGACAACCTGCCAGAGTCGGACCCCAGCAAGATGAACTTTGGCGGCGACGCCAAGAAGGCCTGGAAGGACATTTGGGGCTGCGGCCAGGGCATCGGCTCCATCAGCGCCGTGACCAGCACCGCCGAACTGGTCGCCAAATTGCGCAGTGAGTACGAGGCAGCCCGCGCCCGTCTCAAGCTGTGAATCTGCGCTCTGTGTGAGCGGCGGTGGCTTTGTGCCTCTGGGGGGCATTCGGCCATCTTTCTTACCTCACCCCGTCATTTGTTTCGCCCGCCATGTGTATCCCACAAGGCGGGCGAATGTCTTTGTGGGAGGTGTTCGAGCGGTGTCTTTGCGGTGACGCACCCGAGGGGAAACCCGCGTGAGGAGGAGAAGTCCCCTACAGATAATGGTGATGAAAAATAATCAATGAATGCCGGTGCCACGTTCGCCGGCCTTGTCACCATGTTGCGAGGGAGATGCCTGATGTTCCGTGCTTTTGTGTGCCTGCTGGCCGTGTGCGCCACCACCCTGGTTCATGCCCGCAATGAAGGCGTGACCGCCGATGAAATCCGGCTGGGTGCCTCGGTCGTGCTGTCGGGACCGCTCGGGCCGCAGACGGCGCAGTACGGCGAGGGCTCGCGACTGCTGTTCGACGCGGTGAACGCGCAGGGCGGGGTACATGGCCGCATGATCCGGTACACCACACTCGATGATGCTTTCGACCCGCAAAAGGCCGTGGAAAACACGCGCCAGCTGCTGGAGAACGACAAGGTGTTCATGATTTTCCATAGCACCGGTACGGCGCAGACAGCGGCCATCCTGCCGCTGATCAAGGAGCAGCGCACTGTGCTGTTTGGCCCCGTCACAGGTGCCTCGGTGTTCCGGGAGGCGTTCAATCCGTATGTGTTCCATGTGCGTGCGGGTTATGCGAATGAGGCCAGCAAGATCGTGTCGCAGCTGCGCCAGCAAGGCATCACCCGTGTGGCGGTGTTCTTTCAGGACGACGGCCTGGGCAAGACACTGGCAGGTGAGCTCAAGAAGGCTTCGGACGAGGAGAAGCTGCCCTTTGTGGCCGAGATCAAGGTGGACCCCAAACAGCCCGACTTTGCTGCCGCCGCACAGGCGACCGAAAAAGCCCAACCCCAGGCTGTGATCGTGGCGACCGGCGGCACCACTTTCACGAGCTACATCAAGGCGGTGCAGGCCACGGCGGTGCGTCCTGCCTACTACGGGTTCTCCGTGGCCAGCATGGACGTGATCCAGCGCGAACTCAGGGACAAGGCGCGGGGCATCATCCTGGCGCAGATCATGCCTTCGCTGCGCAACACCACTATCCCAGTGGTGGCCGAATATCTGAGCCTGCTGCGTGCCAAGTCGCCCGGCGCTCAACCCTCGGCTTCGCAGTTTGAAGGTTTTGTCCACGCACGCTTGCTGGTGGAAGGGCTACGCCGCACGGGGCGCAACCTGACTACCGAGTCGTTCTCCAAAACGATGGAGGACGCGGGTGAAATTGCTTTTGGTCGTTTCAGCGTGAAGTATTCGCCGCGCAACCACAATGGGTCGACCTATGTGGAGCTGGCTATCGTGGACGCGGAAGGCAGTCTGCGTTACTAAGGGTCTCCACGCTTCGCGCGGTGGGCGGACTCTTGTTCATCGAGCCCGCTGCAGGTGATGGCAGACCAGCGGGAGACAGTGCAGCTGTGCAAAAAATCCTCTGACGGAGGACAATAGCGGGTTTTGTTGTTCCATCCTCGGTTCAGTTCGTCTTGCTGATTTGCGCAGCAGGCGAATCAGCGCGGAGGGAATCCGGATATCCAGCGGCGCGCTGTCCGCGGGGATTCAACACCTCACCCTATGTCTTCGTCCACATCCCGCACACCCTTGATCGACATGATCAAGGGCATGGCTTGCGCCACCATCGTGTGGCACCACTTGGCCTTCTATGGCCCGATGTCCGACATCGCCCATCCCTTGGCTCCATCACTCATAGCGTGGCTATATGACTATGGGCGCATGGCGGTGCAGGTGTTTCTGGTGTTGGGTGGGTACCTGGCTGCTGCGAGCCTTGCGCCCCAGGGCTTTGCGCGTTTCGATCATGCGGGCACCGCCATTGCCAAACGCTTCGTGCGGCTGGTGGTGCCTTATGCCGTGGCGTTGATGCTGGCGGTGGTGGTCGCCGCCCTCGTGCGACCTTGGATGGAGCACCACTCCGTGCCCGACCAACCCACCTTGTCCCAACTGTTGGCGAACGCCTTGCTGCTGCAGGATATCGTGGGTGAAGGCGCTTTGTCGGCTGGCGTGTGGTACGTGGCCATCGACTTTCAACTCTTTGCGCTGACTGTGCTGATGCTGGCCGGTGTACGTGCGCTGCCTGTGCGCTGGGTACAGCACCATGCAGCGGCCTTGTCGCAGGGGCTGGTGCTGTTGGCGACTGCTGCCTCGCTATGGGTTTTCAACCGCATCGTGGGGTTGGACATGTGGGCGCTGTACTTTTTTGGTGCCTACGGCCTGGGCATGTTGGCCTACTGGGCGGTGCGGGCGCCGCAGGCGCAGGCATGGGTCTGCCTCATGGCGCTGCTGGTGGGGGCAGCGCTGGCGGTGGATTTCCGGGCACGCATTGCCGTGGCTGCGGTCACGGCCTTGTGCCTGGTGGTGGCCATGCGCTCTGCGCGCATGCGCAGCTTTTCCGGTGTGTCGCCGCTCGTAAAGCTCGGCCAGATGTCGTACTCGGTGTTTCTGGTGCACTTTGCCGTGTGCTTGCTTGTGAACGCGGTGGTCAGCCACCTCTGGCCTGCATCACCAGCGCTGAACGCCGTGGGCATTCTCCTGGCGTTTGGGCTGTCGCTGGCAGCTGGGCGTCTGTTGTATCTGCGAGTGGAGCGTCATGTGCCATCGTGGTCCACGGCCCTGCGCTGGCAACTGGGATTGGTGGGGGCCGGCATGCTGGTGGTCATTACCAGCAACTGGGCGTAGCCCCTAGGCTGGGACCGCAGGGGCGGGCCGACTGGGCTGTCTTTTTGAGCGCGCTATATCCTTCAGCTCAGTGCAGTGCTATCGCAAAAGCTTGCGTTCCCGCCGTTTGCGCTGCTTGTCCAGAAACCACGCCATGAAGGGCAGCAGCAGCATCGAGCCGGGGATCACCCAGATAAAAAGATAAGGGCTGACCGAAGACGCGGACCGCATCACATCCCGCAGGTGGGCTCGTTCCTCGGCACTCCAGGTGCCCTGGCGGCGCTGCTGCACCAGCCAGACCACCGAGCCTTTCATGGTGGCCATCTCGCGGCGCAAGCGGCTCTTTTCCCGGCTGTTGCCCGCGAGAAAAGAACAAAACCACTCCGGCGCTCGCTCCATGCGGCGCTGGAATGCCAGGGTTGAATCCGGGTCGAATGCGTCGGAAGTTTGCTGGCTTTCGGTGCGCTGCGAAGAAGTCATGTTGAGCAGCATTGTCTCTGGAGATACAGGTAACACCAAATGGACATTGAGCTGAAACATACTTCAACTGCGCGAATGGACCTTTGTTGACGGTTTGGTTGTAAACATGCTCGAGAGGTCCGTAGACGGCCTCAAGTCATGCTCGCCTGCGTGAAGCAAAAGCCGAATGCGCTGGCATCGCCACAAACATCAGTCAACCAGTGGTTAGCGCGGCCCTGAGCGTATGGAGTTCAGACAAGGGCACTGGGCTCCCTGTCGCGTACTTGTCTTTGATGGAACTTGTCAGCGCAGTGTGAGGACGCAACTGCATGCTCGAGGCTGTTGAGCTTCTCTTTGGCGCTCGACGGTCAATCCGAGCGCACAAGCGGTTCGGCAGCGCCTACCTCAAAGTCCAGTCGCTTCGTAAGATAGGCCCATGAAATCTCGATCTTCATTTGGCTCCATCCGTGATCAACTATCCGCTCAAAATGTGGATTTTCGCCGCAGCGAAGGTGGTTTCACATTGGTAGAGGTCTTGGTCGCCATCGTAATTTTGGCGTTCGGCATGCTGGGAACCGTTGGCATGCAAGCGTTTGCACTTCAAGCGAATCGTGACGCCCGTCTTCAGGCTCAGGCAGTGGTTTATGCCCGCGAGTTAGCTGAAATGATGCGTGGTAACAAAGAGATCGCCGTCAAAACCACTGCGGCTGCTAATCCTTATTTGGTTACATCAATGTCTATGGCGTCACCGAGCTATTGCATGGCTGTCGGTAATGCATCTACCGGATGCACGTCCACGTTGGACGTTGCCACTGCAGAGATGACGGATTGGCTGGCTCGTGTGGCGGCTGATCTGCCCGATGCCCGGGTCACGGTATGTTTCGATGGTGCGCCATACTAC
>NZ_JBGFFF010000184.1:0-7311 GCF_056175785.1 Acidovorax sp. LjRoot204 | reverse complement strand
ACCGAACGATGGTGGGTAAGGCCATGCGGGCGGTCGCGGCTAACGGAAGCGTCGCTAGCCTCATGGGCATCAATACCAATGCAGTGATGATTGGAGCTTTCGTGGTCAGTTCTGCGCTGGCCGGTCTTTCGGGCTTCCTTCTCGCTCCCATTGCTCAGGCATCCCTTTTTATGGGTCTTACTGTGGGGCTCAAGGGATTCTCTGGCGCCATGATCGGTGGACTGAGTAATCCACGTGGTTGTGTGATTGGTGGGTTCGTGCTCGGTGTCCTTGAGTCATTGGTGAACCTGTGGTCAGCGCAGTGGCGCGAGGTCGCTGTTTTTGCCCTCGTCATTCTGGTTCTTGCGTTCCGCCCAACCGGTCTTTTCGGCAAGCAGATGGTGGAGAAGGTATGAAGCGCGGCCAACACTTTTTCGGGGTCATTGCTGCCGTCGCTGTTCTCGCAGGCTTGGCGTCCCTTTTAGGAAATGACTACTACCTGCGCATCGTTTTCATGATGTGCGTGTATTACCTCTGTGCTGCAGGCATGAATGTGCTTGTAGGCTATGCAGGGCAGAAGTCGCTGGGCCAGGCTGGTCTATTTGCAGCGGGGGCCTATGCGGTGGCATTGATCACAACGCGTACAGAGATCAACCCGTGGCTTGCGCTTTCGTTGGCAGCTGTTGTCTCTGGGATTTGTGGGGTGCTGATCGCGCTGCCGTCGTTACGAGTCAAAGGACCCTATCTCGCGATGGTGACACTGGCTTTCGGCATCGTCGTTGAAAAGCTCGTTGGCGAATGGACAGATGTGTTTGGCGGTGCCCAGGGAATCTACGGTATCAAACCCCTGACTTGGAGCGGACAGCCGCTGACATCACTCCAGTGGGTGTGGCTGGGTATTGCCCTGTGCGCTGTGACCCATCTGCTGCTGCGCAATCTGTTGCAGGGCCGCTTTGGCCGAGCGCTGCTCTCGCTGCAAGCCGATGAGATCGCGTCATCGTCAGTGGGTGTGCGTGTCTATCGAGCCAAGGTCATTGCCTTCGTTGTAGCTGCCGTTACCTGCGGCATTGCTGGGGCGCTGGTGGCACAACAGAACCAGTACATCAATTCAGACTTCATCACATTCCATCTTTCGATCTTTATTCTCCTGTTGGTGCTGTTTGGTGGGGCTGGTTCTCAGTACGGCCCCTTGGTGGGAACCGTTGTTCTCACAGTGATCGATGCGGCGCTGGCCCGCTGGCCATCAGCCCAGCACTTTCTCTATGGGTTTCTGCTGCTGTTTGCGCTTTATGTCATGCCTGGGGGAGTCACGGGATTACTCTCCAAGTGGTTCCGCCGAACCGCTGCTGTATCTGATCTGTCTAGCACCTCTGCAGCTCCGACGCGCATCGGTCCCCAGGGAGAGGGTGAGTTGTTGGTGGCTCAAGGTGTCACTAAGAACTTTGGTGGGGTAAGGCCTGCTCAAAACGTGTCATTCCGACTCCAGCGCGGGCACATCCATGCGTTGATCGGTCCGAATGGCGCTGGTAAGAGCACGATGATCAATATGCTCACCGGGCTTCTCGATCCGAGCGAAGGCTCAATCAAGTTCCTTGGCCAAGAGGTGTCGAGCCGACCCGTGCATGCCATTTGTCGTATGGGCATGGGGCGAACCTTCCAAAACCTGCGGCTGTTTGCAGACCTGTCGGTCTTGGACAACGTCATGCTGGGCCGCCACACGCGCATGACGAATGGGTTCCTCGCATCATTGTTTGCGCTTCCCAGCGCGAGAAAGCAGGAAGCAGCCACCCGCGCCCGCGCCTTGCAACTGTTGGACCTGGTCGGCTTGCTGCATCTGGCCTATCAACCTGCAGGCAGTCTGCCCTATGGACTCCAGCGCCGCGTGGAGCTGGCGCGAGCGCTAGCCACCGAGCCTCAACTGCTCTTGCTGGATGAGCCAGCTGCTGGTCTCAATCCACAGGAGACAGCTGAATTGGGCGATCTTCTTGTGCGTATTGGTAAGTGCGGCGTGACCATCTTGATGGTTGAGCACCATATGGACTTGGTCATGTCGATCTCTGACCACGTGATCGTGTTGGACTACGGCATCAAGATCGCAGAGGGAAAGCCCGCTGAAGTGCAAGCCAACCCACGTGTTGTCGAGGCCTACCTGGGCGTTGATGAACCCGAGGAAGCTCTTGTCGCCCCCTGATCTGGAAATACCCAATGTTGAAACTCGATTCAGTCAAGGTCGCCTATGGTGCGATCCAAGCCGTCAAAGGCGTGAGTTTGGAAGTGCGCGAGGGCGAGGTAGTCACCATCATCGGTGCCAACGGCGCAGGAAAAAGCACTCTTCTCAAGAGCATTTGCGGACTGGAGCCTGTTAGCGCAGGAAGTATCCAGATCGATGGAAAGGACGTCTCCAAAGTCAGAGCGCACGAACGCGTTGCGCTTGGCGTCGCCATGTCACCTGAAGGCAGAGGCGTCTTTGCCGACCAGACGGTTCGGGAGAATTTGATGTTGGGCGGCTACTCCCGCCGGCGCAATCCAGCAGCGATTGAAGCGGCGATCGAGCGTGAATTCAACCGTTTCCCGAGATTGCGTGAGCGTCAGAACCAGTTGTCCGGAACCATGTCGGGCGGTGAACAGCAGATGTTGGCGATCTCACGTGCACTGATGAGTGAACCACGGCTCTTGTTGCTGGACGAGCCCTCTCTCGGATTGGCACCGTTGATCATCAAAGACATCYTCAATGCCATTCGCCAGTTGCGTGAGTCAGGGCTGACGATTCTGCTGGTTGAGCAAATGGCCAAGCAGGCTCTCGGTGTCGCAGATCGTGCCTACGTGCTTGAGACCGGCTACATCACTTTGGAGGGGACCGGAAGTGCACTCCTTAACGATCCCAAGGTCAAGGCCGCGTACCTCGGCTCACATTGACCGTCATAAACCCGTTTCAGAAGGAATATCCCATGAGCCAAGAAACCAAGAAGTTTGCTTCGCAAGCCGACCTTGAAGAGAAGAAGGTCACCTTTAGCCAAATATCCGAGCACGCCTGGGCCTACACTGCGGAGGGCGATCCAAACACCGGCATCATCATTGGCGACGATGCGGTGCTTGTGGCTGACACGCAGGCTACCCCCGCCATGGCCCAGGACGTCATCCGCCGTATTCGCGAGGTGACCGACAAGCCGATCAAGTACGTCGTTCTGACGCACTACCACGCTGTGCGCGTGCTTGGTGCAAGCGCATACGGGGCAGATCACATCCTTGCGAGCCAAGACACGTACGATTTGATTGTTGAGCGTGGTGAGCAGGACAAGGCCAGCGAAATTGGTCGTTTCCCTCGTCTCTTCGCGGGTGTTGAGACCGTGCCCCCCGGCATGACTTGGCCCACGATGACCTTCACCGGAAAAATGACGCTCTGGCTTGGCAAGGTGGAAGTCCAGTTGCTGCAACTCGGCCGTGGCCATACCAAAGGTGACACTGTCGTATGGTTGCCTGGCGAGGGAGCTCTGCTGTCTGGGGATCTTGTCGAATTTGGCGCTACGCCCTATGCAGGCGATGCCTACTTCAAGGACTGGCCGCAAACTCTGAAAAATCTTGCAGCCCTCAAGCCTAAAGCTTTGGTGCCGGGTCGTGGAGCAGCGCTTACCACTCCTGAGGCTGTGGCCAAAGGCCTTTCAGAGACTGGCGAATTCATCGCCGATGTATACGCAAACGTGCAAAAGGGCGTTTCTGCAGGCAAGGACCTGAACACGATCTACAAGGAAACGTTCGCAGCGCTGAAGCCCAAGTATGGTCACTGGGTCATCTTCGATCACTGCATGCCGTTCGATGTGACCCGTTGCTATGACGAGGCCACTCAATACGCAGATCCACGCATCTGGACCGCAGAGCGTGACGTCGAGATGTGGAAGACGCTCGAAGGCTGAGCCCCCTTCACAGTCCACAACCACCTGTTCTCTCGGCTCGCGCCGACCTTTTTGGGGTGGCGCGAGTGGGTCGGTGCGTCCTCACATCCGGGGATTTTCCGTTCCGCAACACCTGTCTAGGAGCAAAGCGTGATCGACCACCTCAATTCGGAACGCCGCTATCAAAGTGGTTTCGGCAATGAGCACGCCACGGAGGCTGTGCCAGGTGCTCTGCCTCAGGGGCGCAATAGTCCGCAAAGGGCGCCGTTAGACCTGTACCCCGAGCTTATTTCTGGAACGGCGTTCACTGCCCCGAGGCATGAAAACCGCCGCACATGGGTGTATCGACGCCAACCCTCGGTGGTGGCGGGGCGCTACCAGGCTTACAGCCAACCACTGTGGACCACGGGAAGGGATCGCGAGACGATCCTCGCACCCGAGCCAATGCGCTGGCACCCCATTCCTTTTGAGGAAGGCGTGGAAACCGACTTCGTTGATGGAATGCGAACTTTGGCAGCCAATGGCGACGCGGATGCGCAAGCAGGTGTGGGCTCTTTGGTGTACCTGGCGAACAAGTCCATGGATAAGCGCGCATTTGTCAATGCGGATGGTGAATTGCTCATCGTCCCCCAGCAGGGCCGGCTGGTTATCACGACTGAATTGGGAGTCCTAGATCTCAAGCCAGGGGAGATTGCCGTTTTACCTCGCGGTGTTGTCTTCAAGGTTGCTGTACCGGATGGACCATCGAGGGGGTATGTGTGCGAGAACTATGGCGCGCAGTTTCGTCTGCCTGAACTCGGGCCCATTGGCTCCAATGGCCTTGCGAATGCACGCGATTTTCTGGCGCCTGTTGCAGCCTTCGAGGAACAAGCGGGTGCCTACGAGCTGATCAAGAAATTTGGTGGGCACTTTTGGATTGCGCCAGCGAAGGGTACGCCATTCAACGTTGTGGCATGGCATGGAAATCTGGCKCCGGTGAAGTACGACACGGCCAACTTCATGRYSATCGGYTCYATCAGCTTYGACCAYCCCGAYCCMTCSATCTTCACYGTGCTSACWTCGCCKAGYGACACRYCYGGMACSGCGAACTGCGACTTCGTGATYTTCCCGCCGCGYTGGMTKGTSATGGAARACACCTTCCGGCCCCCTTGGTATCACCGCAATCTGATGAGCGAGTTCATGGGGTTGGTCTACGGCGAGTACGACGCGAAACCAGGCGGATTCAAACCAGGCGGTGCAAGCCTTCACAACGCAATGGTGCCGCATGGACCTGATGAAGAGGCCTTCGAAAAGGCCTCTAGCGTAGACCTGAAGCCGCAGAAGCTGGAGAACACCCTGGCGTTCATGTTCGAGAGCCGGTATCGCTTCATTCCTTCTGCCTTTGCAATTAATAAGGCGCCTTTGGATCATGACTACGCCGACTGCTGGGCAGGTCTCAAGGATCAATTCAAGCCCGTCTGAAGGAGCAGAGAGACTATGTATGACATCGATGCAACCCACGACCCGAAGCTAAAAAGCTGGGTCGACTCAGCCAATCTTTCAGACTKCGATTTCCCCATTCAGAACTTGCCTTTCGGACGATTCAAGCGAATTGATAGTCAGGACAACTGGAAGATCGGCGTGGCTATCGGTGATCAGGTCTTGGACCTTCGGGCCGCGGGGGTAATCGACACCGACGACATGAACGTCGTCATGGGTCTTGCCACGAATGATCGTCGAGCCCTCCGGCACAAGATTTCTGAAGGGCTGCGTGATGGCAGTCCCCAACGTACCACCTGGCTTGGTGCTTTGGTGCCTCAGGTTGAATGTGAGTACACAGTGCCTTGCCGTGTGGGCGACTACACCGATTTCTACACGAGTGTTCATCACGCGACCACGGTGGGCAAGCAGTTCCGTCCAGACAACCCATTGCTGCCTAACTACAAGTGGGTACCCATTGGGTATCACGGCCGTGCATCTTCGATAGRTGTGAGTGGATCCACTGTTAAGCGGCCCCGTGGACAGACGAAGGCCCCCGACGCGGCTGCGCCCAGTCTGGGGCCATCCAAACGCCTGGACTATGAGTTGGAGTTGGGTTGGTTTGTCGGGACGGGCAATCAACAGGGCGAGCCCATCGACATTGGAAAGGCTGAGGGTCATCTCTTTGGTGTGGCCCTGTTCAACGATTGGTCCGCGCGTGATATCCAAGGCTGGGAATATCAGCCTCTTGGCCCATTTCTGTCAAAGAATTTCGCCAGTACTTTGTCGCCGTGGATGGTGACCATGGAGGCGTTGGCTCCCTTTCGCGTCGCCTTCGAACGATCGCCAGACGACCCGCAACCCCTTCCGTATCTTGACTGCGATGGCAATCGAGAAAAGGGTTCGTTCTCAATAGCTCTCGAAGTTCTTCTGCAAACCGCAAAAATGCGCGAGATGGGTGAGCGGCCTGTGCCCCTTTCAAGAACTAACGTCAGCCGGGCTGCTTACTGGACACCTGCGCAATTGGTCGCTCACCACACAGTAAATGGCTGCAACTTGCAAGCAGGAGATCTGTTGGGTTCTGGGACTCTGTCCGGGCCAGATCCGAGTGAGGYGGGCTCGTTGATGGAGTTGACGACAAGTGGAAAGCACCCGATCAAGCTACCCAACGGTGAAGTCCGGAGCTTCCTTGAAGACGGAGATACGCTGACCCTACGTGGCTGGTGTGAAGCCGAAGGTGCTGTGCGTATTGGGTTTGGGGATTGTGCTGGAACGGTTGCTGCGCCATGAAGAAACGCGGAACCCATGCTTCCTGACAGTCCAAGCACTGCGAGTCGCCGTGCACTTGGAGTGCAGATGACTCTGATCGCTGCGATGGTGATTTGGGGGCTCAACGTCACTGTGGTGAAGCAACTCACGACGAGCTTCGACACTTCTATGCTCGCAGCCTTGCGGATGGCTGTGGCGCTTGCTGTTTTGTCTGGAATCATGGTCTGGAAGCGCCAGATCATTCTTGGTTTGGACGGAAAGCAAATGCTTACCTTGATCGTTTGCGGCGTACTGATGGTTTACCTGAACCAACTGCTCTTCGCAGAAGGATTGCAGCGTTCCACTGCGACGAACGGCGCTCTCATCATGGCTCTCAGCCCCTTGGTGTCAGCGGTGCTTGCCGCGATCATGTTTCGTGAGCGTTTGTCCCTTCAACGTTTGCTCGGTGTTGCTCTGGGTTTTGGTGGTGTCTCTGCTGTAGTGCTTAGCCACCCCGGCGCCGGACTGTCCAGTGCGAGTATTGGCGATCTGATGCTGGTGGCGGGAGTAGTCAGCTTTGCGGCCGGGGGGGCATTGGTGCAGGGTCTTGCCCGCTCTTTGCATCCTTTGGCTATCAGCTGGGCCATTTACCTCGTTGGCACTTTGATGCTAGTCGTGCAAGCGGCAGTCAGAAGTCCATCCTTGGCTTTTGAAGTGGTTTTCCCTGGATGGTGGC
>NZ_JBGFFF010000183.1:0-7321 GCF_056175785.1 Acidovorax sp. LjRoot204 | reverse complement strand
GGTGTACAGCTCGGCCTCATGACCACGCAGCTGGTTCAGGATGTCGTCGCGGCTGAASACCTTGCCGGGCTCGCGCGCCAACAGGTGCAAGAGGTCGAACTCCGTGCCGGTCAGCTCCACCACCACACCATGGCGCTGCACACTGCGGCGCGCTGCGTCGATGGACAGGCCTTCGAACTCCAGCGCGCCCGCGGCAACGCCCTGCCCCGGCGCCCTGCGCCGGCGCAACACCGTCTGCAGGCGCGCCACCAGCTCACGTGGCTCAAAGGGCTTGGGCAGATAGTCGTCAGCCCCCAACTCCAGCCCCACCACCCGGTCCATCACCTCGCCGCGCGCGGTCAGCATCACGATGGGCAGGTCGCCCTGCTTGCGGATGGTGCGGCACAGCTCAAACCCGTCCATCTCGGGCAGCATCACGTCGAGGATGGCAGCGTCAAACCCGCCGGCCGTCAGCTGTGCCAAGCCGTCGCTGGGCCGAAGTGCATGAACGAGTTCCAGTTCAAAACGCTGGAAGTAAGTGGCCAGGGGAGCGCCCAACTGCGCGTCGTCGTCAATCAACAATATGCGGTGCATGAGCAATTCTCACACCGTCAGGCGCGCTCCCCAAGGGCGGTATCGACAGAAGCGCCAGCCGCACACAATGCGCGGTGTCGCACGATGAGTCGCCGCAAACGGCCCTGCGCACCGGCATGGAGCGCATCAAAATGGTCGGCAGCCGCCAGCAGGGCAGGCAGCGTGTGGGCCGCCACCGAGGGCTGGCGAGCGACCAGGCCTATCGCATGCTCGCGGTCAAAGCGCGGCCCCCAGACCAGCGACATCAGCTCATCGTGAGGCTCCGGCATGCCCGACAGCAGCGCGGGCCCGTGCACACGAACGCCCTGGGCGAGGCGGTGGATAGGTTCCAGCGTGGGTGACATGCAATGCTCCCCGCCCATCACCCGCGGGCCATCCAGCCCTTGCGACGCTGCATCAGCTCGCGCACTTTTTGCTGCTGGTCAGGGTTCAGGCTGTCATAGAAGTCGGCCATCGCATTGACCACCGCGGGACTGTGGGCCTGCACCGCACGCGTCTTGTCTTCGAGCAGGGACTGCGCCCGCACCCGATCAAACTTGTCGCCCGCCACAATGGCCTGCACCTCGGCTCGGGGGTCTGCCGTCTTGCCGACGAACGCTGCGCGCTGGGCTTCCAGTTGATCGGCCAAGGCATTGAGCTTGGTCTTTTGTACCTCGTTCAGATCCAGCTTGCTGCTCACCCGGTCCACCATCTTGCCGCGCACTTCCGCCATCTTTTCCGCAGTCATCGGGCCGCGCTGGTGGTGCCCGCTGGAGCAGGCCGTCAGCCCACCCACCGCGATGGACGCACCAAAAATGCCCATCAGCGTTTTCTTGATCCAGGGTTTCATGATGCTGTCCTTTCAAAGACGGTATGGAACATGACCCTGATGGTGCGCGCAGCGGCTTGGAACGTGGTCTCGAGCCAGTTTCGGTTTATTTCATTTTGTTTCTTGGGCTGTGTTGGCGAAGCACGTTGACAGGTGGTTGACTGCGCGAACGGCAGCGTGTTAGCCGATTTTTTCAGGGGTTTACAACGCGAAGCCGGGGATATACAGCCACTGCGGATTGCCATTGAGGGACATGGTTCAAAGACGTCACGCCTCAGAGCCAGGAGGTGCATCGAATAGTTCGGTAAGGGCGAACGGAAGCAACTATCCTTGCGCAGCAGTACAAAATCAGTGGGAAAAGAAAAACCCCCAACCGTTACCAGTTGGGGGTTTATGTTTGGTGGAGCTGGCGGGAATTGAACCCGCGTCCGCAAGCCTTCGTCAGGCAGATCTACATGTTTAGCGGTCTGATTTGGATCTCGCTACCCATGTCGCGCAGTCGCACGCTACATGGGCCGCCAGCACCCTATTTTCTCGCCYCSAMCCAAGGTACCCGGATSGRAGCCAGCCCATGTAATTATCCTTGCAGCCGGGAGGYAMTGATTGCTCMGAACCCCCTTGCCCAGCCCATCGGCCAACTGTTGCAAGGCTCACTGGCAATTAAGCAGCGAGTGCGAAACGTTCGTCGTTTGCAGTTAGTTTGTTAAATCGAGATTTACGAGCGTGACTCAAGCTCGACATGCACCACACTGATCCCGAACCCACGTCGAAACCAGGACAGCCCCTAGGCTTCTTATTTTAGGCGTTCGCGAGCAATTGCAAGAGCTCGCTGGGAGATTTAATTGCAGCGTGCGCGCCCCACTCTGCAGGGTCGGTCTTGGCGCCCAAATAGCCGTAGATGGCGGCCACTGTACCCATGCCTGCCGCCAGACCTGCCACGATGTCACGCTCGTCATCACCCACGTAAATGCACTGCTCCGGCGGCACACACAACCGCGCAGCCGCTTCCAGCAGGGGCGCGGGATGGGGCTTGGCGTGTGGCGTGGTGTCGCCACTGACCACTGCCGAAGCGGTAGCAAACAGCGGAATGGCCTGGGTCAGGGGTTCGGTAAAGCGGGCAGCCTTGTTGGTGACCACACCCCACGTCATGTTACGTTCGAGAATCTGGCGCACCAATTCAGGCACACCTTCAAAAATGGTGGTCTGCTCGGTCATGCGAGTTTCATAGTTCACGAAAAACTCTTCGCGCATGACGGCAAAGTCTGGGTGATCTGGCCCCATGCCAAAGGCTTCTGCCAGCATGCCGCGGGCCCCTGCTCCCGCCATGGGGCGATATCGGGCCGGGGGCAGCGAAGGCAGACCTCGGTCGGTGCGCATTTTGTCTGCGGCCGCCCCCAAGTCTGGTGCGCTGTCGATCAGAGTCCCATCCAAATCAAAAAGGACTGCGCGAATGCCATGAAAAACGGTAGCCATATCAGCCCAGGCGACGCGCGGCAAACAAGTAATTGACGCTKGTGTTGGCGCTGAGCCAATAGCGACGCGTGAGGGGGTTGTATTCCAGGCCCTTGGTGTGCAGAACATCCAAGCCCGCACTGCGGCAATGCCCCGCAAGCTCGCTGGGGCGGATCATCTTGGCGTATTCGTGGGTRCCGCGCGGCAGCATGTTAAGCACGTACTCCGCACCCACGATGGCCAACATGAAGGCTTTGGCATTGCGATTGATGGTGGAGAAGAACACCCAGCCGCCGGGTTTGACCAAGGTGGCGCAAGCGCGGACCACCGAGGCGGGATCCGGAACATGCTCGAGCATCTCCATGCAGGTCACCACATCAAAGCCAGCAGGTTGCTCCAAGGCCATCGCTTCAGCGCTGATTTCACGGTACTGCACGTTTTGGGTTCCAGCCTCCAGAGCATGCAACTGCGCCACACGCAACGCCTTGGTTGCCAGGTCAATACCCAGCACATCTGCCCCCTTGCGCGCCATGGAGTCGGCCAAAATGCCACCGCCACAACCCACATCCAGCACGCGTTTGCCGGTCAAGGCGCTCAAACCGTGAATCCAGTCAAGCCGCAGCGGGTTGATCTGATGCAATGGACGAAATTCACTGTCCGGGTCCCACCATCGGTGGGCCAATTCGGAAAACTTGGCCAATTCGGCCGGATCTGCATTGACGGTTTCGATCATGTCGCTGATTGTCCATGAAGGGAGAGCGCGAAAAGCCCCAGACGCAAAAAAGCCCCGCAAGCGGGGCTTTTTTGTGAAGCAATCCGAAGATTACTTGGAAGCGCGGGTACCAACCACTTCGATTTCCACGCGACGGTTCTTCGCACGGCCTTCGGCGGTCTTGTTGTCAGCCACGGGTTGCTTTTCGCCCTTGCCTTCGGTGTACACGCGGTTCTTTTCGATGCCCTTGGACACCAAGTAAGCCTTCACGGCTTCCGAACGACGCACCGACAGCTTCTGGTTGTAAGCATCAGAACCGACGGAGTCAGTGTGACCCACAGCAATGATCACTTCCAGATTGATGCCCTTGACCTTGGAAACCAGGTCGTCCAGCTTGGCCTTGCCTTCTGGCTTGAGCACCGACTTGTCGAAGTCGAAGAAGGCGTCAGCAGCGTAGGTCACCTTGGTGGCGACTGCAGGAGCTGGTGCGGGAGCAGGTGCAGGGGCGGCAGCGGGTGCTGGAGCAGCAGCAGGAGCTGGTGCAGCGGCAGGAGCGGGAGCAGCGATTGCACCGTCGCAGCCAGGAGCTGCCGTAGCAGGCGTCCAGTTGGCATCGCGCCAGCAGTATTCGTTGGTACCGTTCTTCCAGACCAGTTGGCCAGAAGCATCGCGCCAGTTGTCAACGGTTTGTGCGCCAGCGGCGGTTGCGAGCGCTGCAGAGGCAAACAACATCGCCACTTTGTTCAGTTTCTTCATGGTTCTCCTCTTGGGGAAAAAGCCGCAGCCGCGCTGCGAATCAGGACGCCTGGGGTGACCACCACCCTAAGCGTTCAAACGATTGTGCCATACGTAACAGGGCAAAAGCTGCGCGCGCTGGTCGGGGCCCGTAGGACAAAACCTGAATTGCTTCGATATGTTGCGCCGTCGCTACACGGTCTTACGCCTAAAATGGCTCTCCTTTGCCGCCCCCGCCGTCCCAATGACCCAGTTTGCCAAAGAAACCCTGCCGATCAGCCTCGAAGAAGAGATGCGGCGCAGTTACCTCGATTACGCGATGAGCGTGATTGTGGGTCGTGCACTGCCCGACGCGCGTGACGGCTTGAAGCCTGTGCACCGCCGCGTTCTTTTCGCCATGCATGAGCTCAATAACGACTGGAACCGGCCTTATAAAAAGTCGGCTCGTATCGTGGGCGACGTGATCGGTAAATACCACCCGCACGGGGACTCTGCGGTGTACGACACCATTGTTCGGATGGCGCAGGACTTCTCGTTGCGCCATATGCTGGTGGATGGACAAGGTAATTTCGGATCCGTGGACGGCGACAACGCTGCGGCCATGCGATACACCGAAATCCGCCTGGCCAAAATCGCCCATGAAATGCTGGGAGATATCGACAAGGAAACTGTCGATTTCGGCCCCAACTACGACGGCAGCGAGAAAGAACCGCTCGTATTGCCCAGCAAGCTGCCCAACTTGCTGGTGAATGGATCGGCAGGTATTGCGGTGGGTATGGCCACCAACATTCCGCCACATAACCTCAACGAAGTGGTCGATGCGTGTCTGCACATGCTGCGCAATCCCGAGACGACCATCGATGAGTTGATGGAAATCATCCCGGCCCCAGACTTCCCCACCGCCGGCATCATCTACGGCATCAACGGCGTGAAGGATGGCTACCGCACCGGACGCGGCAAGGTGGTGATGCGTGCCAAGTGCCACTTTGAGGACATCGACCGTGGCCAGCGCCAGGCGATCATCGTGGACGAGCTGCCCTACCAGGTCAACAAGAAGACGCTGCAGGAGCGTATGGCCGAGCTGGTGCACGAAAAGAAGATCGAAGGCATCAGCCACATCCAGGACGAGTCGGACAAATCCGGCATGCGCCTGGTGATCGAACTCAAGCGCGGTGAAGTGCCCGAGGTGGTGCTCAACAACCTGTACAAGCAGACGCAGCTGCAGGACACGTTCGGCATGAACATGGTGGCGCTGATTGACGGCCAGCCCCGCCTGTGCAACCTGAAGGAYCTGATCRRSGTCTTTCTGCAGCACCGCCGCGAAGTGGTSACTCGCCGCACGGTGTTCGAGCTGCGCAAGGCACGCGACCGTGGCCATGTGCTGGAAGGCTTGGCCGTGGCCTTGGCCAACATCGACGACTTCATCGCCATCATTCGCAACGCGCCCACGCCCCCTGTGGCCAAGGCYGAGCTSATGGCCCGCMSCTGGGACAGCAAGCTGGTGCGYGAGATGCTSACGCGCWCGCGYGCWGACGGYGGYGTGRTCAAYGCCGACGACTAYCGCCCCGASGGCCTGGARMRSGARTTCGGCATGGGCYMGGACGGCCTSTACCGYCTGTCGGAAACSCAGGCCCAGGAAATCCTGCAGATGCGCCTGCARCGCCTSACSGGCCTSGAGCAGGACAAGATCGTYGCCGAGTACAAGGARGTCATGGCSGWSATCGASGAYCTGCTSGACATCCTGGCMAAGCCSGAGCGCGTSTCGGTCATCATCGGCGACGAACTCACCTCCATCAAGCAGGAGTTCGGCCAGCACAAGCTGGGCGCACGTCGCTCCATCGTTGAATACAGCGCACAGGATCTCTCCACCGAAGACCTGATCACRCCCACCGACATGGTGGTSACGCTKTCCCACASCGGCTACATCAAGAGCCAGCCSCTGWMCGAATACCGTGCCCAAAAGCGCGGCGGACGCGGCAAGCAAGCGACCGCGACAAAGGAAGACGACTGGATCGACCAGCTCTTCATCGCAAACACACACGACTACATCCTGTGCTTCTCCAACCGTGGCCGCCTGTATTGGCTCAAGGTGTGGGAAGTGCCGGCAGGCTCGCGCGGCTCGCGTGGACGCCCCATCGTCAACATGTTCCCGCTGCAGGACGGCGAAAAGATCAACGTGGTACTGCCGCTCACCGGCGACATGCGCAGCTTCCCTGCGGACCGCTACGTGTTCATGGCCACCAGCATGGGCACCGTGAAGAAGACGGCACTGGACGAGTTCAGCAACCCGCGCAAGGGCGGCATCATTGCCGTGAACCTGGATGACGGCGACTACCTGATCGGTGCCGCCCTTACCGATGGCAAGCACGACGTGATGTTGTTCAGCGACGGTGGCAAGGCCGTGCGCTTCGACGAAAACGATGTGCGTCCCCTGGGCCGTGCGGCACGTGGCGTGCGCGGCATGATGCTGGAAGACGGACAGAGCGTGATCGCCATGCTGGTCGCCGAAGACGAAACGCAGAGTGTGTTGACTGCTACAGAAAACGGCTACGGCAAGCGCACCAGCATCGTCGAGTACACCCGCCACGGCCGTGGCACCAAGGGCATGATCGCTATCCAGCAGAGCGAGCGCAACGGCAAGGTCGTTGCCGCCACGCTGGTGCACGCGGACGACGAGATCATGCTGATCACCGACAAGGGCGTGCTGGTGCGCACCCGCGTTTCTGAAATCCGCGAACTGGGCCGTGCCACGCAGGGCGTGACGTTGATCGCACTGGACGAAGGCTCCAAGCTCAGTGGCTTGCAGCGCATTGTTGAGAACGACGCCAATGTGACGGATGCAGAAGCTGATGGGGATGCAAGCCCGGACGGTGGCACTTCCTCCGCACCTGAAGCCCCCGACGCCTGACCACCGCAGGGCGTGAAGACGCCCCGCTAATGCTATCAAAAGCAAAGCATCAGGCGCTTATTGAATAAGCGCCTGATGCTTTTTTAGCCCCTAACATGACACGCCCTTACAACTTCTCCGCAGGCCCCGCCGC
>NZ_JBGFFF010000182.1:0-7449 GCF_056175785.1 Acidovorax sp. LjRoot204 | reverse complement strand
CTCGTCGATGCAGGCCACGTTGAAGCCCAGCTGCGCCGCGCGGATCGCGGCGATGTAGCCGCCGGGGCCGCCGCCGATGACGATGAMGTCGAATTGTTTGTTTGCCATCTGATTCTTTCTCCTCAGATGTCGAACAGSAGGCGCGAYGGGTCTTCSAGCGCKTCCTTCATSGCSACCARGCCCAGCACGGCTTCGCGGCCGTCGATGATGCGGTGGTCRTAGSWCATGGCMAGGTAGTTCATCGGGCGGATSACGATCTGGCCGTTYTCGACCACGGCGCGGTCCTTGGTGGCGTGCACRCCSAGRATGGCCGACTGGGGCGGGTTGATGATGGGGGTGGACAGCATGGAACCGAACGTGCCGCCATTGGAGATGGAGAACGTGCCACCGGTCATTTCTTCAATGCCCAGCTTGCCTTCCGCAGCCTTCTTGCCGAACTCGGCAATCTTCTTCTCGATGTCGGCGAAGCTCATCTGGTCTGCATTGCGCAGGATGGGCACCACAAGACCACGGGGCGAGCCCACGGCGATACCGATGTCGAAGTAGCCGTGGTAGACGATGTCGTTGCCGTCCACCGATGCATTCAGCACAGGGTACTTCTTGAGGGCATGCACAGCAGCCTTGACGAAGAAGGACATGAAGCCCAGCTTGGTGCCGTGCTCTTTGGTGAAGCTGTCCTGGAACTTCTTGCGCAGGTCCATCACCGGAGCCATGTTCACTTCGTTGAACGTGGTCAGGATGGCGTTGGTCGATTGCGACTGCAGCAGACGCTCGGCCACGCGAGCACGCAGGCGGCTCATGGGCACGCGCTGCTCGGGGCGGCCGCTCAAGTCTTCCTTGCCAGCGGGCGYTGCCACCTGGGGCAGTGTCTTGGAGGGCACACCGGTGGGGATCACGCTGGGGGCTGCCACGGCAGCCTTGGCGCCACCGGCCACAGCGGCCAGCACATCACCCTTGGTCACACGGCCATCCTTGCCCGAACCGGCCACGGCCGACACAGACAGGTTGTTGTCGGCGAGCAGCTTGGCGGCGGCAGGCATGGCCACATCGCCCTTGGAGCCACCGGCAGCAGCGGGTGCGGCAACAGGCGCTGCGGCGGCAACAGGAGCTGCTGCTGCCGGAGCAGGAGCCGCGGCACCAGCCTTGCCTTCGGTGTCGATCTTGGCGATGAGCTGGTCGGCCACCACCGTGGCGCCGTCGCCCTGGATGATTTCAGCCAACACGCCAGCGGACGGTGCGGGCACTTCGAGCACGACCTTGTCGGTTTCGATCTCGATCAGGATCTCGTCCACCGCCACGGCCTCACCGGCCTTTTTCTTCCAGGTCAGCATGGTGGCTTCAGCCACGGATTCGGACAGCTGGGGGACTTTGACTTCTACGATAGCCATATCAATTCTTTCGGAATGGGGTTTTGTTCTGTTGTCGGGTCGCAGCTGGCCTTACTTGGTCAGGACAAAACCCTTGAGCTTGGCAAACGCGCCGTCCACCAGCGCCTTTTGTTGTTCCTGGTGCAGGTGCGAGTAACCCACGGCTGGAGATGCCGAAGCAGCGCGGCCGGAGTAGCCCAGCTTCTGGCCTTCGAGCATGTTCTCGTGGATGTAGTGCTGCACGAAGAACCAGGCACCCTGGTTTTGCGGCTCGTCCTGGCACCACACCACGTCGGTGGCGTTGGGGTACTTCTTCAGTTCAGCGGCAAACGCCTTGTGCGGGAAGGGGTACAACTGCTCCACGCGCAGGATCACCACATCGTCGGCTTCCTTCTCTGCGCGCTTCTTCACGAGGTCGTAGTAAACCTTGCCAGAGCATGCGATCACGCGCTTGACCTTGGCCGCCTTCTTGACGATGGCTTCATCCTGCTCGGGAATCACCGTCTGGAAGCTGCCCTTGGTGAACTCGGACAGCGGCGAGGTCGCATCCTTGTTACGCAGCAGCGACTTGGGCGTCATGATGATCAGCGGCTTGCGCAGATCACGCACCATCTGTCGACGCAGCACGTGGAAGATCTGGCTGGCCGTRGTGGGYTGCACSAYCTGCATGTTGGYGTCGGCAGCCAATTGCATGAAGCGCTCCAGGCGGGCAGAGCTGTGCTCCGGGCCCTGGCCTTCGTAGCCGTGSGGCAGCATCAKSGTGAKGCCGTTKACSCGGCCCCACTTCACTTCGCCSGAGGCGATGAACTGGTCGATCACCACYTGSGCGCCRTTSRCGAAGTCGCCGAACTGSGCTTCCCAGATCACSAGYGTGTTSGGGTCGTTCGACGCATAGCCGTACTCGAAGCCCAGGACGGCCTCTTCGGACAGGATSGAGTCGATCACAACAAACGGKGCCTGGTTSTCGGCCACGTTCTGCAGCGGCRCGTAGGTACCAATGTCCCACTTCTCGCGCTTTTGGTCATGGATCACGGCGTGGCGGTGCGTGAACGTGCCGCGGCCGCAGTCTTCACCGGACAGGCGCACGGGATAGCCGCTGGCCACCAGCGAGGCAAATGCCATGTGCTCACCCATGCCCCAGTCCACAGGGATGTCACCACGGCCCATGGCCGCGCGGTCGTCATACACCTTCTTCACCAACTGATGCGGCGTCACGCTCTCGGGGATGGTGGTGATCTTCTCAGCCAAGCGCTTCCACTCGGCCAGAGGAATCGCCGTGTCTCCAGCATCGGTCCACTTTTTGCCCAGGAACGGGCTCCAGTCCACCGCGTACTTGCTCTTGAAGTTGGTCAGCACGGGATCGACCGTGTGCTTGCCCGCATCCATAGCAGCGCGGTAGGCCTTGACCATGTCGTCGCCCAGTGACTCGCCCAGACCCTGCGCCGCCAGCTTATCGGCGTACAGCTTGCGTGTGCCGGGGTGTGCGCCGATCTTCTTGTACATCAGCGGCTGCGTCAGAGCCGGGGTGTCCTGCTCATTGTGRCCCAGCTTGCGGAAGCAGATGATGTCSACCACYACGTCYTTCTKGAACTCCATGCGGAASTCRAGSGCGAGCTGRGTGGCSARSACCACGGCTTCSGGATCRTCRCCGTTCACGTGCAGTACGGGYGMCTCGATCATCTTGACGATGTCSGWGCAGTACAGCGTSGAGCGGGTGTCACGTGGATCAGACGTGGTGAAGCCGATCTGGTTGTTGATGATGATGTGCACCGTACCACCCGTGTAGTAGCCACGGGTCTGGGCCAGCGCCAGAGTTTCCTGATTGACACCTTGGCCTGCAAAGGCTGCGTCACCGTGCACCAGCACTGGCAAAACCTGCTTGCCGTGTGGATCGGCACGGCGGTCCATGCGAGCACGCACAGAGCCTTCGACCACGGGGTTCACGATTTCCAGGTGCGAGGGGTTGAATGCCAGCGACAGGTGAACCGGACCGCCGGGGGTCGTCACATCCGAGCTGAAGCCCTGGTGGTACTTCACGTCACCCGCAGGCAGGTCTTCGGGAGCGGTATGATCGAACTCAGCGAACAGGTCCTTGGGCATCTTGCCCAGCGAGTTGACCAGCACGTTCAGGCGGCCGCGGTGGGCCATGCCGATCACGATTTCTTGTACGCCCTTGGCGCCTGCAGATTGGATGAGTTCATCCATCGCAGCAATAAAGCTTTCGCCGCCTTCCAACGAAAAGCGCTTCTGCCCCACGTACTTGGTGTGCAGGAAGCGCTCCAGCCCTTCAGCAGCCGTCAGGCGGTCAAGGATTTGTTTTTTCTTGTCAGCACCAAAGCTGGGCTTGCTGCGGATCTTTTCCAGCTTCTCCTGCCACCAGCGCTTCTGGTTCTGGTCGGTGGCGTACATGTATTCAGCGCCGATGGAGCCACAGTAGGTCTCACGCAGCGCGTTGATGAGTTCACGCAACGTCATCGACTCTTTGCCGAAGAACGTGTTGCTGRTGTTGAACACCGTTTCCTGATCAGCGTCGCTGAAACCGTAGAACGAAGGCTCCAGTTCAGGAATTGCGGGACGCTCTGTGCGCTTGAGCGGATCCAGATCGGCCCAGCGCTGACCCACATTGCGGTAAGCGGCGATCAGCTGCTGAACGGCGGTACGCTTGCGGCCCAGTTCAGAGTCGGCGCCCGTCGCAACCACAACCTTGGTGCCGCCTTGCTTGGCACGCTCGGCAAAGGCATTGATGACAGGCAGATGGGGAACGTCTTTGGCGTTGCTGCCATCCACGGCGGGGACATGCTGCAGCGCGTCAAAGTACTCGCGCCACGTATCTGGCACGCTACCGGGATTGGCGAGATAGTTCTCGTACATCTCTTCGACATAGGGCGCATTGCCGCCGAAGAGGTAGGTGTTGCCTTGGTAGGCTTGATAGACGGATGTCGTATCGCTCATATTCCGCTGACCTCCGCTTTCCTTGGGAAAGCATTAGCTGGTTGAGAAACCTTCCGCGACACGGCTGAACCGGTTGGCGGATGCGACTGTGGCTGGGGAAGGGCCTTGGTACGGGCGCCATTGTGCCACCGAACCGAAGCCCACCCCAAAAAGTGGATCCAGACCATCGCCGCACAGCACAAGAAGCTGCGCCGATCAGCGCCTCGCGTACATTCCGGGTATCCCATTGCAAACCCCACTCCATGCCGCATCAACACCTCCAGGACAAAGCCTTTTTGCTGCTGCTCACCCTCGTCACCGTCGCGTTCGGTGCGATCCTGTGGCAGTTTCACGGAGCCGTTTTCTGGGGCGTCATCCTCGCCATTCTTTTTGCCCCACTGCACCGCAAACTGCTGCGAAAAATGCCCAAGCGGCCCACGCTTGCGGCCTTATGCACACTCGGTTTGTGCCTTGTGGTGGTGATCTTGCCGATGACGGCCATCACGGTGTCGCTCATTCAGGAAGCCACCGCAATCTACGAGCGGGTGCGCTCAGGCCAAATCAATTTTGGGCTGTACCTGCAGCAGGTCATTGCTGCACTGCCAGCTTGGGCTGCAGGCCTGCTTGACCGCCTCCAACTGACCAGCGTAGGCGAGTTGCAGCAAAAGCTCTCGTCCTTCGCGGTACAGGCCAGTCAATTCGTTGCGACACAGGCGCTGAGCATCGGTCAAAACACCCTGGAGTTCATTGTCAGCTTCGGCATCATGTTGTACCTGTTGTTCTTCCTGCTGCGAGACGGAGCCAGTCTGGCACGGCGTATCGGGCAGGCCACCCCCCTGGAAGAAGCGCACAAGCGCCAACTGGTCGGTAAATTCACGACCGTGATCCGAGCCACGGTCAAAGGCAACATTGTGGTGGCGGCTTCTCAGGGCGCGCTGGGCGGCATGATTTTCTGGATCTTGGGCATCCAGGGACCGGTGCTGTGGGGGGTGCTCATGGCCTTCCTGTCCCTTTTGCCAGCCGTGGGCGCCGGGCTGATCTGGGTGCCTGTGGCCATCTACTTTCTGGCAACAGGCGCTATGTGGCAAGGCGTGGTGCTGACTGCATTCGGCATCTGCGTGATCGGACTCGTGGACAACATCTTGCGCCCCATACTGGTAGGCAAAGACACCAAGATGCCCGACTACATCGTGCTGATCTCTACCCTGGGCGGCATGGCCTTGTTCGGACTCACGGGGTTTGTGATCGGTCCAGTGATAGCTGCACTGTTCATGGCCAGCTGGGACCTTTTTTCACCACCGCCGGAGGCGGACGCACCCACCCGGTGATCCCCCCGCCTCGGCCACGTGTACCAGTCAGGGGGCATCGATGGTCTTTTACTGGCGCTTTAAATGGCCGCAAAAAACAAAAGCCTCCCAAGGGAGGCTTTTGGCTGAAAACACATTCAATGATGCGCTTTGAATCGGATGGTAGGACGTACAAGATTCGAACTTGTGACCAACGGATTAAAAGTCCGCTGCTCTACCAACTGAGCTAACGTCCCGACCGATTGCAGCTATCGTGTCTATTGCTGCAAAGCCTTGGATTATAGCGTCTTTTTTCCAGCCAATTTGGAATTGGTTGCAAGTTTATCGAGCACCCAGCCTGCGGCACATTGGCCGAAGGTCGCGGTCACAGCGACCACCGAGCCGTAGCCGTGGCAGTTCAAAGAACCATCGCCATCGATATTGCAGGAAGCATCTGGGGGTGCCACGGCCTCGCGGCTGAAGACACAGGTGACCCCGATCTTCTTGCCCTCCCGCGGTGCGCCATGGTGTTTGCGCAGCTGATAGCGCATTTGGGCCAACAGCGGGTCATGGGTGGTCAGAGCGAGATCATCTACATCCACCTTGTGCGCATGCCGCTTGCCCCCTGCTGCACCCACGGTGATGTGCAGCACCCCATGGGCCTGCGCCCATATGGACAGTGCAGTTTTGGCTTTGATCTGGTCACAGGCATCAATGAGAGCGTCTACGGGCGTTTGCAGCAAGGCCGGCCAGTTTCCAGGCTCCACAAACTCCTCTACGCAATGAACGATGCAGTCCGGGTGGATTTGTGCGATGCGATCACGCATGGCCAAAACCTTGGCCTGTCCCACCGTATCGGTGAGCGCATGGATCTGTCGGTTGATGTTGGATTCAGCCACATGGTCCAAGTCGATCAGGGTAATTTGCGCGACGCCGCTGCGCGCCAGGGCCTCTGCGGCCCACGACCCGACTCCACCAATACCAACCACGGCCACGTGCGCGGAGCGAATTCTGGCTGCGCCCTGCACTCCGTAGAGCCGCTGAAGCCCACCAAAGCGGCGCTCCGAAGCGCGCTCCGCACCACCATCTGGCGCAGCCTGCGAGGCAAAAGCCACATCACCCGCCATCACTTGAGCCGGGACAGGCGTTCTTTAGCGGCCACAGCGGCCTCAGACTGCGGATAAGCCCGGATGAGGTCTTCCAGTGTCTTGCGCGCGGTGCGTGTGTCTTTGAGCTCAATCTGGCAATTGGCGATGGACAGAGCTGCCTCGGGCGCACGGGCGTGCGTGGGGGCGTCGGTCAGCATTTGTTTGAAATTGCCGATGGCTTCCTTGTACTCCCGCGTAGCGTACTGGGCATTTCCCAACCAGAAACGCGCAGAGGGCACGTAGCCGCTGCGCGGATACTGCCGCACAAAGCCCGCGAAAGCGACGCTTGCATCGGGGAATTTGCCGGAGCGAAAGACAGCCAGAGCCGCCTCAAATTCCCGCTTTTCGGCAGGATCTGCCTGGAAATCGCGGCCATCCACATTGACCTTGATGGGCTCAAACTGCCGCAATCGCTCATCCACGCCCTGCGCGATGTCTTTCTGCCGACGCTGCAGTTCACCGACATCGCGCAACAGCTGCTCGTTCTGGCCGTTGAGTTTGGCCTGCTCGGCACGCAAGGTCTCGATCTGCGTCTGCAAATCCAGCAGACTGCGGCGCAACTGAGCGTTTTCTTCGCCCAGCTTGCGCACCTCTTCGGCAGAACGCTGCTGAGACAACTGCAGCCCATCAACGCGCTGTCGCATCTCCAGGATAGCCCGTCGCGCTTCGCCATCTTCAAAGATGGCGGCATGGGCAGAAGACATCGACACAGCGAGC
>NZ_JBGFFF010000181.1:0-7460 GCF_056175785.1 Acidovorax sp. LjRoot204 | reverse complement strand
GTGTACAACACGGCTGCGCCCGGCGCCTAGATTGCGGCCTTGCCAGACCCTCACGCACCCCCGATTTCCCGGATTCAGTGGACTACCGCATCATGCGGACCTCCAGGAGCCTGTTCACCATGCTGATCTCCGCGCCCCACCCCGCTGCTGACCGCCACGCGCTGATTGCGCAGGCGCGCCAGAGCCTGCTGTCCGACGGTGCAGCGCCCGTGCGCGCCGAGGTGGAGCCGTGGATTGCGCGGTCCTGGCAACGCTGCCTGGCGCGGGGCCTGGAGCCCACACGGCGCGTGGCGTTTGACGCCGTCAGCGCCACGGCGCTGCGCCACAGCCAGGAGCAGAACCACCACCTGCTGCGCGCGGCCCGGCCGGTGCTGGAGCAGCTGACCCGGGCCATTGCGGGCATGCGCTACTTCGCCATGCTGACCGACGCACGCGGCATCGTGGTCGATGTGCAAGGCCATTGCGACCGGAGCGACCCGCGCGCCAGCGCCATTGGCCGCGTGGGCATTGATTTATCGGAAGCAGCCGTTGGCACCACCGCCATCGGCGCCGCACTGGAAGAGCTGCAGCCTGTGTGGCTGCACCGGGGCGAGCATTTTTTTGACGACAACGCCAGCTACAGCTGCGCCGGGGCCCCGCTGTTCGACCCCCAGGGCCGCTGCATGGGCATGCTGGACCTGACGGGTGTGGATGTGCCCGAACGGCCCGAGCTGCGCCACCTGGTGGCCCGGTCGGCCCGCGCCATGGAAGACGCACTGCTGCTGCAACTGCCCCATGCCCTGCTGCTGCGTGTGAACTGGCCAGGCTGCCCGCTGGGCGGCGAAGGCGACGGCCTGCTGACGCTGGACGCCGACGGCTGCGTGGTGGGTGCCAACAGCATGGCCCGCCAGCTGGTGCCGCAGCCCCTGCGCGCGCCCGGCCTGCCAGGCGCCCGGACCCACTGCAGCGACCTGCTGGCCATGCCCTGGACCATGCTGTTCGACGCGGCCCGCCAGCAGCGTAGGGAGCCGCTGGATTTGCCGCTGTGGTCGGGCCTGCGGCTGCACGCGCTGGCGCAGTTGCCTGCGCACGCCCGCACCGTGGGCGACACCCACACAGCGGCGGTGCCAGGCATTGCATCCGCGCCCGCCCCGCTGCGCGAGGCCGAAGTGGCCATGATCCGCCGCGCGGTGCAGGAAGCGCGCGGCAACGTGGCCGAGGCGGCGCGCGCGCTGGGCATCAGCCGCGCCACGGTSTACCGCAAGCTGGGCGCCCCCAAAGGCGGGTGACGGGCCCGCGCCGCCGCCCACACCGCAGTGCAAGCGTCCGGCGTCTCCACCTCAAGCCTTTTGGGCCGATAGCGTTAGTGCAATATGCCTGAGAAGCTATCAAATAAATAGCAACTTAATCACCCCATCAACCGAGGCGCCTCGGGCCGCTCAGGCACGCGGCCGACGCAGCCCCACCACCGGCTGCGCGCTGCGCCGCTGCTGACGCTCCAGAGCTCCGTCAGCGGCGGCTTTCAGCAGGCGCTGGAAGGACGGGCACTGGGCGTGGCTCTCGGCAGGGCAGGCGGCCGCATGCCGCAGGCCGTTGCTCATGGCCTTGAGGCGCTTGACCATGGTGTCGAGTTCGTCGGCCTTGGCTGATAGCAGCTGCCGGTCGATGTTCGGCTCGCCACTGGGCAAGAACATCGACCGGATGTCGTACAGCGAGAACCCGGCCGACTGCCCCAGCGCAATCAGCGCCAGCTGGTCCATCACGCCGGGCGCAAACCGGCGGCGCTCGCCGGGTTGCCCCACCGACTGGATCAAGCCCTTCTCTTCGTAATACCGCAGCGTGGACGCCCGCAGCCCGGAGCGTTTGGCGACTTCGGCAATGTCCATGAAAAAACCTCTTGACCTCAAGTTGACTTGAACTTCTATATTCCGTTCAAAACCTTCTTCCGTCAACTTTTCGAGGTGTTTTGATGACTCTCTCACTGCAAGACATTCCCCTCGCCATGCTCCTGGGCATCGGCGCCACCGCCGTCATGGATGCCTGGCTGTTGCTGCTCAAAAGGCTGGGGGTGCCCACGCTCAACTTCGCTTTCATCGGCCGCTGGGTAGGCCACCTGGTGCGCGGCCAGATCGCCCACGCCGCCATCGCCAAGGCAGCCCCGGTCCGGGGCGAACTGGCCTGGGGCTGGCTCACGCACTACGCCGTGGGCGTGGCCTTTGCGGGGGTGCTGCTGTCTCTGCAGGGCGCCACCTGGGTCCACAGCCCTACCCTGTGGCCCGCGCTGGCCGTGGGCATGGGCACCGTGGCGGCGCCGCTTTTGGTGATGCAGCCCGCCATGGGCTCGGGCTTTGCGGCATCGCGCACACCGACCCCGCTCAAGAACTGCCTGCGCAGCCTTGCCAACCACACCGTGTTTGGCCTGGGCCTGTATCTCTCCGCGCTGGTCATCGCACTGATTTCACGCTGACCTGCCCTGCGCCTTCTCCCCCGAAATCACTCCCAAGGAACCCACACCATGCAACACATTGCCATCGTTTATCACAGCGCCCACGGCCACACCGCACACATTGCCCACCACGTGCTGGACGGCGCCCGCGCCGTGCCGGGCGTCCTCGCCGAACTGGTCCGCGCCGAAGACCTGGCGCAGGCGCCCGACCGCCTGCTGCGCTACGACGGCGTCATCCTGGGCTCGCCCACCTACCTGGGCGGGGTCTCGGGGCCGTTCAAGACCTTCATGGATTCCACAGGCCGCCTGTGGAAGACGCAGCAGCTCAAGAACAGGCTGGCGGCGGGCTTTACCGTGTCGTCGCTGCCGGCGGGCGACAAGCAGTCCACGCTGATGTCGATGTGGGTGTTTGCCATGCAGCACGGCATGGTGTGGGTGGGCAACCCCATCCTGCCCGAGCAACACGCCGGGGTGCCGTACGACGAGGCGGCCAACCGCCTCGGCTCCTGGTCGGGCCTGATGGCGCAGGCGGGCCATGGGGCGGCCGCCGATGCCTTTGTGCCCGGCGACACCAAGACCGCCCGCATGTTCGGCCAGCACTTTGCCGAGACACTGCAACGCCTGAGCGGTGTGGGCGCACGCCAGCCTGGCGAGGAGGTCGCGGCATGATCCCCGCCCGCTATGGACCGGTGCTGTTCAGCTTGATCTTGTCGGGTGTGATGTCGCTGCTGGTGTCGGGCATCTCCACCTTTCGCGCGCTGCAGCCGCAGCAGGACTTTGTGAGCCTCTGGGCGGGCGCGTGGCTGACCGGGTGGCTGTTTGCATTTCCGGCGGTAATGCTGGCAGCGCCACTGGCCCGCAAGGCGGTGGCGATGCTCACGGCCAGGGGCTGACCGCACAGGCGCGGTGTACCGCGCCGCTCACGCCCGCTCGTACCAGCCCTTGCTGCGGTTGACGATGTGCACCACCAGCAGCATCACCGGCACCTCGATCAGCACGCCCACCACGGTGGCCAGCGCGGCGCCGGAGTGAAAGCCGAACAGGCTGATGGCAGCAGCCACCGCCAGCTCGAAAAAGTTGGAGGCGCCGATCAGTGCCGATGGGCAGGCCACGCTGTGCTTCTCCCCCACCGCGCGGTTGAGCCAGTAGGCCAGCCCCGCGTTGAAAAACACCTGGATCAGGATGGGCACGGCCAGCAGCGCAATCACCAGTGGCTGCTGCAGGATGGCCTGGCCCTGGAACGCAAACAGCAGCACCAGCGTGGCCAGCAATGCGGCGATGGACCAGGGCCCCATGCGCGCCATGACGGCATCGAACACTGCCTGCCCTTGGGCCAGCAGCGACCGGCGCAGCCACTGGGCCAGCACCACCGGGATCACGATGTAGAGCACCACCGAGGTCAGCAAGGTGTCCCACGGCACAGTGATGGCCGAGATGCCCAGCAAGAACGCCACCAGCGGCGCAAACGCAACCACCATGATGCTGTCGTTCAGCGCCACCTGCGACAGCGTGAACAGCGGGTCGCCGCCCGTGAGGCGGCTCCACACGAACACCATGGCCGTGCAAGGCGCAGCCGCCAGCAGGATGAGGCCTGCGATGTAGCTGTCCAGCTGGTCCGCAGGCAGGTAGGGCGCAAACCAGTGGCGGATGAACAGCCAGCCCAGCAACGCCATCGAAAACGGCTTGACCAGCCAGTTCACCACCAGCGTCACGCCGATGCCCCGGGCGTGCTGGCGCACCTCGCCCAACGCGCCGAAGTCCACCTTCACCAGCATGGGGATGACCATCACCCAAATCAGCAGGCCCACGGGCAGGTTGACCTTCGCGATCTCCATGCGGCCCACGGCCTGGAAAATCGACGGCAAGAACTGCCCCAGCGCAATGCCCACCACGATGCACAACAGCACCCACACGGTGAGGTAGCGCTCGAACACGCTCATGGGGGCCGGGACGGCGGCTCCGGCCGGGTTGCACTGCACCGTCATGGCGTGGCGGCGGCACGCGACAGTTCGCGCGCGGTGTGCTGCAGCAGGGTCTTTTCGAGCTTGTCGGCAGGCAGGTTGATGAGCAGCTCCAACCGCTGGTGGATGGCATGCAAGGTCTTGCGGAAAGCCTCGCGCTTTTCGTCGTCCGTGCCGTCCCCTGCGGACGGGTCGGCGTAGCCCCAGTGCGCAGTGGCGGGGTGGCCGGGCCAGATGGGGCAGACCTCGCCGGCCGCGTTGTCGCAGACGGTGATGATGAGGTCCATCACGGGTGCTCCCGGGGCGGCAAACTCGTCCCAGCTTTTGCTGCGCAGGCCTTCGGTCGAGATGCCCGCGGCACGCAGCACCTCCAGACCCAGCGGGTTGGGTTGCTGGTTGTCGCGCGGGCTGCTGCCCGCCGAGTACGCATGGAACCGGCCCGGTGCCATGTCGTTGAGCAATGCCTCGGCCAGGATGCTGCGGGCCGAGTTGTGGGTGCAAAGAAAAAGAACGTTCAAAGCGGTCATGCGGCGCTCTCAGCAGCAGCTGGTTTTGGCGGTTGTGGCAGTGGCCGGGCCGCAGCACGCCGCCCGAGGGGCCGCAGGTGCAGGGGCTGCCACCGCCGCTGGCGCGCAGCAGGCGCCCGCAGATGAAGACGGTGTGGCTTCGTTGAAGACGGGGGTGTCGCCCAGGGTGTGAAAGTGCTCCCAGGCAATGCCCTGCGGGTCGGTCACCCAGTGCTTTTCGCTGCGGGCGTAGCAGCAGGTGGTGTTGCCCTCGTCGAGCAAGGCCATGTCGGCGGCCTCGGCGCGCGCCTTCAGTTCGGCCAGCTCCTGAGCGTCGTCGGTCTGCATGCCAAAGTGGTCCAGGCCTGGCTTGGCGCCGCGCGTGGAGATGGCGAAGTTGACGCGCGGGTCCTCCAGCATCCACTTGGCATAGTCCGCCTCCACCCGCGCGGGGGCGGCAGCAAACAGTTTGGAATAGAAGGCGATGCTTTGGGCCAGATCATCGACATGCACATGGGCGTGGAAGCGTTTCATCGGGTTCTCCTTGGGGGTAGTGGACAGAGACGGTCAGCAATGGCAGGACGCGGCCGCGTTGGCAGGCGCGCAGCCCTGGCCTTCGCAGCAGTTTTCGGTGAGGTAGGCCAGCAGCGCATTCATGGTGTCGAACGCGGCGCGGTAGATGAGGTTGCGGCCCTGCCGCTCCTGGCTGATGAGCCCTGCGTGCGACAGCTCCTTGAGGTGAAAGGACAGGGTGTTGGGCGCCACCTCCAGCTGGGCGGCCAGATCACCGGGGGTCAGCCCCGCAGGGCCCGCCACCACCAGCGCACGAAAGACCCGCAAGCGGACCTCCTGGGCCAGGGCTGCGAGGGCACGGACAACATCGGTTTCTTGCATGGATCGATAATACAACGAATGTTGAATTATTGGAAATTGCATCCAAAAAAATCACTGAAAACCCACGCCCTTCCCAGATGGCAGCCTATCGCCCGGGAGCTCGCACCCGCCACAGGCTGTTACGCGTTGGCCCCGCCCCACGGTCGTATGATGACCCGCATACAAAAAAAGGGCGGGAGCACGTGGACGATTTGGTTTCAATCTGGCAGGGTGCCATGCAGGTGTTTGTGGTGGGATTTCCGCCACTGCTGCAAAGCCTGCTGTTCTGGGTGTTTGCGGCACTGGTCGTGCACGTGTGCCAGCAGTTGGTGGAGCACACCGCGTATTCCGTGGACCCGTCCAGCCGCCGCATCAGCGCATCCCACGCATCGCTGTGCATTGGCTCCATCGTGTGGGCGCTGGACGTGGTGGGCCTATTCCTGTACAACGAGCTGTCGCACCATGTGCTGGAGCTGGTGCCCGCGCTCAGCGGCCTGGTCATCATGGTGGTGAGTGCGCGGCTCACCATCCCCACCCTCAGCACCGGCGCCAGCAAACGCCGCATTGCGCTGGCCAGCTTGTGGCTGGCGATGGGCACGCTGGCAGGGCACTTCACCATCACCAGCAGCCACGTGCAGAGTTTCGGGCAGATCAACCTGCCAGCCACTGTGCTGTCGCTGGGCATCGCCACCGGCATTTCTTGCTACTGCGCCATCCGCCACCGCGCCGCCAAGCTCAGCGTGCTCACCCCCCGCTACCGGGCCCAGAACTGGGCGGACAAGCTGCTGTGCGGCGGCGCGATCCTGGTGCTGCACTGGCTGTTGGTCAACACCTTTGCCATGCACCTGGGCGACCCCGAGGGTGCGTCCGATGGCGCCGCGCTGCTCTTTGTGATGCTGGTGTTTGCGATGGCGGTGGCCATGGAGCATCTGAGCAACCTGCGCTCGGACGCGGGACGCCAGCAGTTGCTGCGGCGGGGGTTGTCGATGATGCGTACGTCGGCATTGGCCCACAACGCCCACAGCGATATCCAACAGTCGCTGATTGCCGACCACCTGGACCGCCTGCTGCATCCCGACAACCTGGCCCTGCATTTCCAGCCCATCATCCACACCCAGCGCAGCGGGGTGCAGCTGGAGGCACTGCTGCGCCTGACCGACACCACCCTGGGCCGMATCAACCCCGAAACCTTCTTGCTGGTGTGCGAGCTGCAGGGCAAGACGGCGGAGGTGGACCGCATGATTGTGTGCAACGCGCTCGACCATCTGTGCCACTGGCGGGCGCAGGGGATGGACGCAGTGTCCATCAGCGTCAATGTGGCGCCAGTCACGCTGATGCACGAAAGCTTCGCGCCTTGGCTGGGTCTGCAGCTGGCCCAGCGCGCCCTGCCCCCGCGCACCCTGAAGCTCGAAATGACCGAGCATGCCGTGATTGCGCTGGGCCCCCAGATGGTGGCGGCCATCAGCGCGCTGAGCGCCCTGGGTGTGGCCGTTTTGATGGACGACTTTGGCGCCGGGTATTCATCGCTGGGCATGCTGGCCGAGCTGCCGATTGCGGGCATCAAATGCGACCGCCTGTTCGTACGGCAGCTGCCGCAGGACCGCCGCCGCCAGAAGCTGCTGCGGCACATCAGCTCCCTGGCGCGGGACCTTGGCCTGTCGGTGGTGGTTGAAGGCGTGGAGACGCCCGAAGAGC
>NZ_JBGFFF010000180.1:0-7548 GCF_056175785.1 Acidovorax sp. LjRoot204 | reverse complement strand
CGTGGTCGCCGTGGTCGCCGTGGTCGCCGTGGTCGCCGTGGTCGCCGTGGTCGCTGGGGTGGTGGTCATCGCGTTCGCCTGCGCAGTGCTTTTCCGACGGTGTTTCACTTGYGCGGGGCGGGTTGTGCAGGCGCACTGGCTGCGGCGGGCAGGGCCCGGCGTGGAATGACTTGCCAGTACACGGCATTCCCGGTGTAGCCATCGGTACCCCAAGCGGTGGCGAAGGCTTCGTTCAAGCGCTCCAGCGCCCGGTAGTTCGGGATGGGCTTGAGCGGCGGTCCGCGCAGCGCCTCGGGCAAACGGGGCGTGCTGTCCTCGTCGGTGGCAAAGCAGGCCACACCTTCGGTGCCGGGGCTGGCTGCGTCCATGATGAAGCCGGGGTTGGGGCTCATCCAGTCGGGGATGCGTATGGCCTGGTTGGCAGACACCCAGCCGGTGGTGTTGGCCTGGTTGGGCAGCAGGCGGATGACTGTGCCGGTGGCATCGGCCAGAAAACACTGCAGGTAGGAGGCGCGCGACACGGTGGCCGACAGGAAGACCTGTTCCCCCACCTCGAATGCGGAGCGCTCCAGCAACACGTTCTCGATCTGCAGATCGATGCTGCGCGCAGGCGGCGGGTCTCCGTACTTGGCAGCCCCAGGATTGGTGCTCACCATCTGCACTGCAGCATCTGGTGTGGCAGGACTGGCTGCGATCTGCGGCACAGGCTCTGCGTGTGTGCTGGCCCAGCCAATGCGGGCCAGGGTGCCGTCTGCGGACAGCCCGACAAAGTGGCGCAGCGCCCGTTCGTAGGTCGCAAAGTCCACCACGCCCGTCACCACCATGCCGTTGTCCGCCTGGAAGCGCGCCAGGGCCTTGCGCAGCGCCGGGTCGTTGTCCGGCTGGGGTTGCGCGACGGGGGCGAGGTAGCCCCGGCTGACCAGCGAGCGTGCGATGAGCTGGGTGCGCACGGCGGGCGATCCTTCATCAAACCAGTCGCGCAGCTGCCGCTGAAAGTCCGGGTGGTTTTGCTCCAGCGTCAGGCATTGCCAGTAAGGCACCCGGGCCCATTTGCCAATGAGTTCGATGGTGGCCAGGTCCACCAGTGTGCGCACTGCACTGCCAGAGCCCTGGGTGTAGTCACGCCCCACGTTGAACTGAACGCCATAAGTGCCGATGCGCCCGGCCAGGTCCACGCCCTGTCCGCCGTTGCCAATGATGACTTCGTTGGCGGAGTCCAGTCCGGGAATCAGAGTGCGGGTGCGAAAGTCGCCCAGGTGCATCTCCAGGCCGATGATGGTGGCGTTGCGGCTCTGGCTGTAGCCCATGTCGATGCGGGGGCCGGAGAGCCCGGTGTCAAACCGGTTGTTGATCACGTTCTGGTCCACGAACGAGATGGCACCCGACAGGTACAGCGCGGGCCGCTGCAGCTGCATCTGGTTGTTGTTGAGCAGGATGGTGGTGAGGTTTTGCACCGTGTCCTGGCGCGCGATGTCCACCTCGTAGTCCACAAAGCGGAAGGCATTGCTCAGGCGCGACATCTGGGACAGGGCCGTGATCACCATGTCCTTGGTGGCCACGGTGACGCGGGTGGAGTAGTCGGGAATCTGCTTGCTCGTGATCAGTGTGGTGGGCAGCTGTGCATCGCGCAGCATATGGTCCATGCACATCAGCGAGTCGGAGAAGCTGGAGATGGAGCGTGTGGGGCGCACCACGGGGCGGTCGGTGATGGAAGCCAGGCTCTGAAAGGCCTGGTCCTTGCGTGGGTCCCTGGGTGTGGCACAGCCAGCCAGTCCCAGCCCGACGACAAGCCAAAGCGCTCCATGGATCGCGCGCATCACAGGGTGTGGGGAGCGTGGGCGCTGGGGGCGAGAGCATGCAGGCATGGCGGGGCTCGGCGGGGTGGGCGGCATGTTCTCTCTCCTGGCGGCCGGGCGCATGGCGCCTGGCCTGTTATTTGCAGATATTGACGAGATCGCCGCGCAGCACCACCACCTGCGGCGCCTGGTTGGGACCGTACTTGGCCGATCCCGTGGTGTTGGCAGACGCGGTGTTGCTGCCCACCTCCTGGACGCAGGTCTTTTGCATGCCCTGTGCATTGGCAGTGGTGACCACGTCGTTGTTGGTCAGCACGCCGGTGGTGTCGTCTGAGAAAGCCTTGGCTTCGTAGCGGGCGATGCGGGCGCGTAGCCACGATGGCATGGTGTTGCTGCCGTCCAGTCCCGTCGAGGCCGCCACTGGCCCTGTGGGCTGCATCTGGACCGAGAGCTTCTTGGTCAGGATGACCGGATCTTCCCCGGGGGCCTGCGCCCACGCGGGGCTTGGCATCAGGCCGCAGACCGTGAGCAAAGCTGCGCATGGCGCCAGAAAACGTGTGTTCATGGAACACCTCCTATGGTGAGAATGAGGGGCCCACCCGCGCTGCTGTTTGCAGCCTTGCCGGTGTGCCCCTGGCACGAACTCATCCGGGCACTGATGTGCTGCCGGAATCAGACCCTCGCAGGTCTATTCACCAGCCGAGCTGGTGCCGATCTCAGTAGGGCCAGCCAGCGGGCTTGGTGGGCTGGCAGGTGAAGCAGGCGTTGTTGGAGGCGATGTTTTGCACCGCCTTGCTGTTGCTGCCGCTGGAGAGGTTATTGACCGACGAGTTGATCATCGAGGTGAATTGGCTGGAGTTGCCAATGATGGTGACTTCGCCCACGTTGGATGACAGGTTCTGGCTGGCGTAGGCTTCGCTGCCGCTGGCGGTGTTGGTCAGATTGCCGCCAAAGCCCGTTACCGTCTGGGTCGAATTGCCACTGATGGTGACGTTGCCGGTGTTGGAGGCCAGGTTCTGGAAGGCTTCGCTCTTCGAGCCCGTCGAGTTGTTGTTGACGGACACCGACGTCAGGGATACCGACTGCGTGGAATTGCCGGTGATGGTGATGTCCGGAGTGGAAGGGACCGGACCGGTGGCCATGGCGGCGGAGGCGATGACGCTGAGCGTGATGAAAGCAAGGGTTTTCATGACAGATCCTTCAAGGATGACTTCTACACTGGCTGCAACCGCAGCGAACCTGCGGTGCAGAGGGGGTTGGACGGCGCTTTCAGGCCTGGTTTTTTGAGAACCGGTGGCCGTTAGGCGCTGTCGGAGTTCAGTGTGCGAGCCGATGCGATTCGTGCGAATACGCCGGGCGGGCTACCTCATACAGCGGAGCGGTTCAACCCTTGGACCCGCGCAAAGCCTTTGCCAGCGCGGGTTGGCCGCCCGCACCACATGAGATCGGCCGAAGAAAGGCAGGTAGTAACCAATTGCTACTTGGGCAACATTGCCAAATATATTTGGACCTTGAAATTTATTTGGCGCACTGTGTGCGCTGCCGTACAGAGAGGCATGAGTGCGTTGGAGAACATGCATGTGAACGCAAGAGTTGCATGCAGATGCGTCATCCGAAAGACCCAGTCCATCGGGGCCCACCACCACGTCCGCAGGAGTTCACCCATGAGCAGCAGTTGGCAGGTCGATACACCATCGCAAACGTTGACGTCTTCAGCGTTGCTTTCAAAGCAGAGTGCGCGCGACCTTGCATCGCTTCCGTCGGGCCAGTTTGAAACCTATTCCAATCCGCCATCGGTCTGGCCCGCCTTCCTCACTGGGCAGGAGGCCAACCCGGTGCGGGTCTTGCTGGTGGACGACGATCCGCACATCCGCTTGGTGATTGCACAGGAGCTCATGGCCGATGCCCGCACGTTGCTGGTGGCGCAGGCGGGCAGTGTCCGCGAGGGGCGCAAGGCCATCAAGAATCACGATTTCGATGTGCTCCTGGTGGACCTGAACCTGGGCGACGGTGACGCCTTTGACCTGTTGCACTACGTGAAGCCTGTGCGCCCATCGGCCCAAACGGTCGTGATCTCGGTCATGGAAAACGACGAGCAGGTCCTGCGGGCCTTTGAACTGGGGGCCACAGGGTATGTGGGCAAGAACTCGTGGTTCGGCAACTATTCGCAAGCCGTGTTGCAGGTGGCCAATGGTGGCGCCTCCATCACCCCCAACCTGGCGCGGCGGTTGCTGCAGCGGTTTGACCGCACCCACTCGGCCGAAAACAAGCGACGGCAGCCCGATGAGGCAGATCGGCTGTCCACACGGGAAAAGGAAATCCTGCGCATGGTGGCCAGCGGCTACACCAGCGTCGAGGTGGGTGCGCGCCTGCTCATCAGCAGCATGACGGTCAACACCCACTTGCGCAACATCTACCGCAAGTTGCAGGTGCGCACCCGTGCCCAGGCGGTGCGCTTCGCCTCGCTGCGGGGGCTCTTTTGACGGAGTGATGCAGGTGGCTGCCGCGTGTGTGGGTTGTGCTGTCACCAGGTGTGCTCTCGGTTGCCCACGCCACCTAGAAAGCCAGGATTGAGCGGTGTTTCGCACACGTCCCCCGTTGTTCGCCATCGCTTGCATGTGCATGTGGCTGCTGCAATGGGCGCTCCTTGCGACGGCGTTTTATGGCTATGACGAGGAGAGGCCGTCGGATCGGCAATGGTGGGAGCTGGCCGCCCTGGTGATCTCGGTGGGCCTGGGGGCCCTGCTGCTGGTGCAACTGCCGCGGGCCCTGCAGTGGCGCCCCCGGCTGCGGCTGCGCGCCAGTGCCGAGGTGACGGCAGAGCGGCGGCGCATTGCGCAGGACTTGCACGACAACCTGGGCGCACAACTGGTTTTTGCCATGGCGCTGCTGGAGACCGAGCCGCCCGCAGTGCGTGAACTCCGTTCGCTGCTCGACAAGTGCATGCTGGACCTGCGACTCGTGGTGGACTCCATGGATGCGGCGGACGAGCCATTTGCTGACCGCCTGGCCCGGCTTCGGCACCGCATCCAGCCCGTGCTTGATCGACGTGGCATTCGCATGGTGTGGGATGTGCAAATTCCGCCGTTGTCCAGTTTTCCGTATGCCGACAGTGCCATGCACCTGGTTGCCATTGTTCAGGAGGCCTTGAGCAACGTGTTGCAGCATTCGGGCGCCACTGAGGTCGCGGTGGGTGTGCGTTACCGTGCGGGTGCCGAGTCCTGGTGTGCCGAGGTCAGCGACAACGGGCGCGGCATGATGCTTCACGCTGGCGAAGGCAGCCCACTGGGAGGCCATGGGGTGGCAGGCATGAACCACCGTGCGCAGATGGCGGGCGGTGACTTGCTGGTGCTGCAGCGTCCGGGTGGGGGCACCTGCATTCGGGTGGTGATGCCGGGCAGAGGGAGTGCCTAGGATCACGTGCGACTCCCGGGCGCGCAGCCTCCAGCCCGCTGTCCATTCGCAAAACTGGCGTGAAAACTGTTGGCTTATTCGCCCACCGTACGGGCTGCTGCCCGCTACCCTTGGTGCATCTGGGCGATGCGGTGACTTGCGGACAGGTCAAAGGTACCGGGCTGTCGCCACACAGGAGTTCATGGCGATGTCCCCTCTCATTTCCGGCCTCGCATCGGTGGCGTCGATGATTTTCAATGCGGCCTCCAGTGGCGCGGGCAAGGCGTCCGCGCGGCGTGGGGGTGAGGCGGTGGCACCCGAGCCCTCGGCCGTGGTCACCCTCAGCCCCGAGGCGCAGACGCTGGCGGGGATGGCCGGGCAGGGCGCTCTGGCCACCCAGGGCCAGCCTTCTGGCGCGGGGATGACCGTGGGGCGTTCGTCCGGCCAGGCCACTGCAGCACTGCCCGGTGGCCGTGTGGCAGGGGCCGTGTCCAAGGACGATTTCCAGGCGTTGCTGACCCGGTTTGGTGCCACCGAGGATCAGAAGCAGCAGCTCACGGCGGGCTTTGACGCGGACAAGGATGGTGTCATCACCCACGATGAATTCCTCAAGGGGCTGGCCCGCACCAAAGGCCAGCAGGCGGGCAGCGATCCGTTCGCGCAAGCCGTGCTGCAGGTGATGGACCGTGCGGGTAACGCCGATGGCACCGTGGCCAAGGACGAGTTTGCAGCGCTGACTTCGGCGTTTGCTCTGGCAGAGCGGCGTGCGCCCTCGACACGGACTGCCTGAACAGCCTGAACCGTGAGGGTGCACCGGTACCTGCCACCCGTGCTTTGAGCACGCGTGTTGGTGCTGGAGCCGTGTCAGGTGACCTTGGGCAGCGGCAGCGACACCCAAAAGCTGCTGCCCTTGCCCGGTTCGCTCTCCACCCCCAGGCTGCCCCCCATGCCCTCGACGAGGCGTTTGCACAGCGCCAACCCCAGTCCCGCACCCTCAAAGCTGCGCGTGGATGACCCGTCGACCTGTTCGAACAACGTGAAGATGCGGTGCTGGTCACCGGCCGCAATGCCAATACCCTCGTCCGTCACGCGCAGCCGCCACACCGTCGCATCAGGGGTGTCCTGCTCGGTCTCCAGGGTCAGCTGGATGTGACCCGAGAGGCTGAATTTCACGGCGTTGTCCAGCAGGTGGACCAGCACCTGCTGAATGCGGTCTGCGTCCCCCACGTGGCTGGCGTCGGTGCCCACGCCATCGAGGGCCAGGAAGATCTGCAAGCCTTTTTGGCGCGCCTGCGGCTCCAGCAATTGCACCGCATCTGCCGCCAGCTCTGGCACCGATAGCGGCGCAAACTGGAACGCTACCTGGCGTGTTTCCAGCGCAGCCAGATCGATCAGGTCGTTGAGCATGCGCATGAGGCCTTTGGCCGCATCCATCACATTGTTCAGCACGGGCTTCAGGCGCTCATCCTGCGAGCGGTTGCGCACCAGTTCGGTCATCCCCAGGATCAGTGTCATGGGGGTACGCAACTCGTGCCCAATGTTGGCGAGAAAGATGCTCTTGGTGCGCAGGGCAGCCTCTGCGGCTTCCTTGGCGAGAGACAGCGCCGCCGTTCGTTCCTTGACCCGGGCCTCCAGATGCTCGCGCTCGGCCTGCAATGCCTGCTCCAGCTCCCGCCGGGCGGTCACGTCGCGGCCGATGCTGTGGTAGCCGGCGGGCTGGCCCGAGGCGTCGCGGTACAGGCGGCTGGACATCTCGAACCAGCGGACGCTGCCATTGGCACAGCGCATGGGCAGCGTCAGCAGTTGCCGCCGCTCGCGCACTGCCTGTCTCAGTGCCTCGGCACCCTCGGGCGTCAGGGCCTTGAAGATGGATCTTCCGATGACGTCGCGGGCGGGCACGCCGCGCGCCCGTTCGTCGGCGGGGCTCACGTACGCCACCGTCATGTCGGGGTTGATCCGCCAGATGACCTCTTCGGCGCCCTCGGTCAGCAAGGTGTACTGCTGGTTCCGCTCGGACAGGTGCCGGTACAGGCGGAGGGCTTCACCGACGAACAGGTAAAAACACAGGCTGCTCAGCGACAGCGCGAGCGTGAAGATGATGAGCGCGTGCAGCGAATACGGCGCGCTTTGCATACCGTTGCTACCCAGCACGATGACCAAGGTCATGGCGGTGTAGCCGACGCCCRCCGCGCGCCCCAGCAGCAGGTAGGCTGCACCCACCCCAATCAGGAACCACACGGCGCGCAGCTCGTGCCCCAGGGGTTGCCACAGGGCATAGGTAAAAAGTGCCATCCCGATCAGGGTCTGGGTGAGTGCCACCGGAACATAGACCTGGGGCCAACGGCGCAGGGCCCACCAC
>NZ_JBGFFF010000179.1:0-7665 GCF_056175785.1 Acidovorax sp. LjRoot204 | reverse complement strand
GTGCAGGGGCAGACGTGGTGCAGATCTACACCGGCCTGATTTATGAAGGCCCTGCGCTGGTCGTGAAGGCCRCCAAGGCCATCAAGGCCTTGCGCTAACCCCTCGGGCCACAAACGCTCGGTCACATTGCCCCACAAGAAAACGGAGCCTCTGGCAACAGGGCTCCGTTTCAGTTTTCGGCGTGGTTTTGAGCAGCGGGACGCCGCCCTCCGCAACCCCGCCAGTCGTCAGCGCCGCAAGCGCATCAGCATCGGCAGGACAATGCCCGCCCACCGGATCAACCTGCGCGGGCCGGCCACCAGAGCGACACCGGCCATGGCCGCCACCGCCAGCGGGTGTTCGCGCGCGAACCCGGCGGCGCGCAGCGCCAGCGAGGCATCTCCACCGCCCGTGGCGCCTCCGGCTTGCTCCGCGAGCGCGCGGGCCTGGGCCCGGGCCACGCGGCGGGCACGCAGCCGCTCGCGCTGCAGTTCAATTCGGTCAAGCACACGCTGCTGCTCCGGGGTAGCTACCAGCTTCACCGTGGGCGCAGTCTGCGGTGTACCAATTGTTGGGTGGGGGGTGCTCACAAGCGCTCCTTGATGTCACGCCAGTCCTGGGCCAACTCTCGCCGCGTCAGCGCAAAGCCGCTGCCCGCGCGCTGCGCCACAGACACCAACGACACCGTGGCGGCGGCCCAGCCTGCAGCCCATACGGCAGCCACCAGCCACGCCACCAGCGTGCGTTGCGGGGAGTCCCAAAAGTGCACCAGCACCGCCAGCGACACCATGATCAGGGCCACCACCGTGAGCCCAACGACCAGAATGGTCAGCACCAGCAGTTGTTGCAGCCGCTGCTTGAGGTCCGCCCATTCCAGGCGGGCCAGATCCATCCGGTCTTCGGCGGCGATGGCGCCCTCGATCAGGTTGGCACGCCAGCGGGCGGCCAACCCTTCCAGACCCAGCAGCGAGAGCCAGTTCATGTCTTGTTGCCTTTGTAGCGTGCCGTCATGGGAGGACAGCGACGATCAGCGGCGTGCAAGCAGAAAGCCAACCAACGCACCCACGGCCAATGCGGCACCAGCCACACGCCAAGGTTCGTCATGGGCGTAGCGGTCGGCTGCCAAAGCGGCTTCCTTCGCTTGGCGGGCGGCGTCCTGAGCGGCGCGCACAGCAGATTCACGCACGTTGTGCATGCCATCGTCCAGGCGCTGGCGCAACAGCTTGATTTCAGGCACTGCGTCCAGGTCCTTGTTGGCCAACAGCCCCCGCAGATCGGAAACCAGCTTTTCCAGTTCGCCCTGGGTGGTCGTGGTGTCAGAAGCAGTCATACAAGCCTTTCTGTGTAGTGCCAAAAGTGATGGGAAACCCCGCACGCGAACGTTAGGGCTGAAGTTCATCTTAGCCATCCGCGCAGAAACCCCTCGTAGGACGGGGACGCAAGAGGTTACTGATTGCAAATGGCTTGCTGCAGATCAAACCAGCGCAGCCACATGCTCCGCAATGGCCAGGGCACTTGTCAAGCCGGGCGACTCGATGCCAAAGAGGTTGACCAGCCCGGCTACCCCATGGACAGCAGGCCCTTGAATGACGAAGTCGGCAGCGGATGCACTGGGCCCGTGAATCTTGGGGCGCATGCCAACGTAGCCCGGCGCCAGAGCGCCATCTGGCAAGCCCGGCCAATATTTGCGCACCTCGGCATAAAAGGCATCGCCGCGCGCGGGGTCCACCTGCAGATCGTCGGGCGAGTCCACCCATTGCACGTCCGGGCCAAACTTGGCCTGGCCGCCCAGGTCCAGCGTGAGGTGTACACCCAAACCCGCAGCCTCGGGCACCGGGTAAATCAGTCGGCTGAACGGCGCCTTGCCCGTCAACGTGAAATAGTTGCCCTTGGCGTAGTAAGCGGTGGGCACATGCTGCGGGGCCAGCCCCGCAAGCCTTGCAGCCAGCGCAGGGGCTTGCAACCCAGCGGCGTTGACCACGGTGCGCGCGCGGAGGCGCGTGCCATCCATTGCTTCCAAATCAATAGCATCAGAACCAATAGATGCTAGCGCTAGTGGTGAATTCAGCGCTACAAAACCACCCGCATGCTCCAGATCGCCCTGCAGCGCCAGCATGAGTGCATGGCTATCGACGATGCCGGTGCTGGGTGAATGCAAAGCGCCGATGCAGGCCAGAGCGGGCTCCAGCGCCAAGGCTTCTTCACGGCTCAGGCGTTGGAGGTCCAGCACTCCGTTGGCACGGGCGCGCGCCTGGATGCCTTCCAGGCTGTCCAGCTGGGCGGCAGAGGTTGCCACCAGCAGCTTGCCGCAGCGGCGGTGGGGCACACCGCGCTCCGTGCAGTAGGCGTAAAGCAATTCCTTGCCCCGCACGCACAGCCTGGCCTTGAGCGAACCTGCGGGGTAATACAGCCCGGCATGAATCACCTCGCTGTTGCGCGAACTGGTGCCAGTGCCGATGGCGTCCGCTGCCTCCAGCACCATCACCTCCCGCCCCTGGAGCGCCAGTGCACGGGCCACCGCCAGCCCCACCACACCCGCGCCTACCACCACACAATCCACCGTATCGATCATCAGTGCGTCTCCTGCATCACCTGCCGGGTGCCGCGTCAGGCCTGCTCAAAACCATCGAGCACGTTGACGGCATTGGTGCCCAGCTCGGCCGCCGCATAGCCGCCTTCCAGCACGAACACCGTGGGCAACCCCAGCCGTGCCAGCCGCTCGCCCAGGCGGGTGAAATCTGACGATGCCAGTGCAAACCGCGAGATGGGATCGCCCTCAAAGGCATCCAGCCCCAGAGAGATCACCAGCCCGTCGGCGCTGTAATCCGTGATGCGCAGGCACGCTTGCTCAAGTGCATCGAACCATGTTGCCGCGCTGGTGCCCGCAGGCAAGGGCAGGTTCAGGTTAAACCCAACACCAGCCCCCTCGCCCGTCTCGTCGGCGTGGCCCAGGTAGAAGGGGTACTCCGTGCGCGGGTCACCGTGCATGCTGATGAACAGCACATCGCTGCGGTCGTAAAAGATGCTCTGCGTGCCGTTGCCGTGGTGGTAGTCCACRTCSAGCACCGCCACACGCTGGGCGCCCTGGTTGCRCAGGGTTTGCGCTGCCACGGCGGCGTTGTTCAAGAAGCAATAGCCCCCCATGAAGTCCGGGCCCGCATGATGCCCTGGCGGCCGTGTGCAGCAAAACACGGCGCGCGTCCCCAGTGCAACGCGTGCTGCCGCGCTGGCAGCCGCATCTGCCCCCGCCTTGGCTGCGGCCCAGGTTCCTGCCGCCATGGGTGTACCGTTGTCCATGGAGTACAGCCCCAGCCGTGCGACAAAGTTGTCGGGTTCCACATCACTGCGCAGCGTGCGCACCGGCCAGACAGACGGAAACGGCTGAACAGACGCATTGGCTGGGTCCAGTGCCAGCCATTGTTGCCATGCGGTCTGCAGAAAGGCCATATAGCGCGGCGCATGCACCTGGGCCAGCACAGCATTGCAGTCCACATCGGGCAACACCATGGCGTGGCCGCGTGTGCGCAGGGCGTCTTCCACATAGTCCACACGTTCGGGTTTTTCAAAACAGGGCACACGCTCACCCCGGAAGAATTCGTGGGCCGGTGCATGCCCCTGGTGCAAGGGATTGTGAAAGGTGATCATGGATGCAGCGTTGCAGGTACGGGCGACAAATGTAGCGCGCAAGCCTGCGTTGTATGCCGCTTTGGCGAATGGTCGCTGCACTTTGCAGCTTGCAGACAGGCGGACGAGCCAAGAAAAAACCCCTGCAGGTCAGGAACCTGCAGGGGTTTTTGAATTGGTGGGTGATACATGGATCGAACATGTGACCCCTGCCGTGTGAAGGCAGTGCTCTACCGCTGAGCTAATCACCCGTCGCAAGCACCTTGGAGAAAGATACCGCCGCGAAAAGTCTGGCAGCAACATGGTGGGTGATACATGGATCGAACATGTGACCCCTGCCGTGTGAAGGCAGTGCTCTACCGCTGAGCTAATCACCCTTGTCGCTGTGACAGCCTTCTATTATGGCACAGCTTTTCAGGCCGACTGGAGAGTTCGCCAAATTGTTTTGCCACCGCTGGCCTTGTCGATCTGCGTGAGCACCTCGGCATGGGCCGCCTGCTCTTGTTCGCTCGCCCGCAGCACCGGCAGCGCAAGGCCACGCAAATCGATGGCTGCCACCTTCACGCCGTCAGCGCTGTCATGGCCATCGTCGGCGATCAGCAAGGCATCCTGCCCGCGTGTGAGATTGATGTAGACGTCGGCCAGCAGCTCGGCGTCGAGCAAGGCGCCGTGCAGCGTACGGCCCGAGTTGTCCACGCCCAGACGGTCGCACAGGGCGTCCAGCGAGTTGCGCTTGCCCGGGTACATCTCCTTGGCCATGGCCAGCGTGTCGGTCACGCTTTGCACATAGGTGCCAAACGCCGGGCGCCCCACCAGCTCCAGCTCCTTGTTGAGAAAGCCTACGTCGAACGCAGCGTTGTGGATGATGATCTCGGCGCCCTGCAGGTACTGCAGGATGTCGTCCACCACGTCGGCAAATTTGGGCTTGTCCTTCAGGAACTCGTTGCTGATGCCGTGCACCTTCAGCGCATCTTCATGGCTGTCACGGCCAGGGTTGAAGTACAGGTGCAGGTTGTTGCCGGTCAGCTTGCGGTTGAGCAGTTCCACACAACCCAGTTCAATGATGCGGTCACCACCTTCGGCCGAAAGGCCGGTGGTCTCAGTGTCCAGAACAATTTGCCGGGACATCAGTGATTTTCCTTGGCGTGGTTGATCGTGTACTTCGGAATTTCGACGATCAGATCGGTCTGCGCCAGGATGGCCTGGCACGACAGGCGCGACTGCGGCTCCAGGCCCCAGGCGCGGTCCAGCAGGTCTTCTTCCTCTTCTTCTGCCGCATTCAGCGAGTTCAGCCCCTGGCGCACGATGACGTGGCAGGTGGTGCAAGCGCAGCTCATGTCGCAGGCATGCTCAATGTTGACGTGGTTGTCCAGCAGGGCTTCGCAGATCGAGGTGCCTGCGGGCGCCGTGATCTCAGTGCCAGCGGGGCAGTATTCGGGATGGGGAAGGATCTTGATGACAGGCATGGGGTGGTCTTTTTCTTGTTCAGAGGGATGCGCTGGCTCGTATCACAGGCTCGCGACGTTCTTGCCGGCCAGGGCCTGCTGGATACCGCGGTTCATGCGCTGGGCTGCAAACGCCTCGGTGCCCTTGGCCAGGGCTTCCGTGGCGGCCTCGATGGCCGCGGCATCGTCGGCGTCGCGCTGGTGGCGCAAGGCCACCATCAGGGCGTCGATGGCAGCCCGCTCCTTGGGGCTGAGCACGTCGCCATCCGCGTCAAGCGCGCTTTGCGTGGCAATCAGCATGCGGTCGGCGTCCACGCGGGCCTCGACCACGGCACGGGCTTTCATGTCCTGCGCGGCCGTGGCAAAGCCATCCTGCAGCATGCGCGCGATCTGGTCGTCCGTGAGGCCATACGACGGCTTCACGTCAATGCGGGCCTCCACCCCACTGCCCTGCTCTTTCGCGGCCACGCTCAGCAGGCCATCGGCATCGACGGTGAAGGTCACAYGGATACGCGCAGCGCCTGCCGCCATCGGGGGAATACCGCGCAACTCAAAGCGCGCCAGGCTGCGGCAGTCCTGCACCAGGTCACGCTCGCCTTGGACCACATGGATGGCCAGCGCGGTCTGTCCATCCTTGTAGGTCGTGAAGTCCTGCGCCTTGGCGGTAGGTATGGTCTCGTTGCGCGCAACAATGCGCTCCACCAACCCGCCCATGGTTTCGATGCCCAGAGACAGCGGAATCACGTCCAGCAGCAGCAGGTCGCCTGCCGTGTTGTTACCGGCCAGCTGGTTGGCCTGGATGGCGGCACCCAGCGCGACCACTTCGTCGGGATTCAGGTTGGTCAGTGGCTCCTTGCCAAAGAACTCCGCCACGGCCCGCTGCACCTGCGGCATGCGGGTGGAGCCGCCCACCATGACCACGCCCTGCACTTCATCGCGCGCCAGATGCGCATCGCGAAGGGCACGGCGCACAGCCGCCGTGGAGCGGGCGGTCAAATCGGCCGTCACCGCGTCAAAATCCGACCGTTTGACGTCAAATTGCACAGAAGCGCTAGATAGATCTGCCTTGAATGCTACCAAATCAGTAGCAGTCAAGGCCTCCTTGCAGGCGCGTGCCGCCATGCGCACGGCCGACTTGTCGGCTGGTGTGACCGCCTGTTGCCCCACCTGCTGCAGAACCCAGTCCGCCAGCGCCGCGTCGTAGTCGTCGCCTCCGAGGGCCGAATCGCCGCCCGTGGCGATCACTTCGAACACGCCCTGCGTCAGGCGCAGGATGGAAATATCAAACGTACCCCCACCCAGGTCATAGACGGCGTAGACGCCCTCGCTGGCGTTGTCCAGGCCATAGGCAATCGCCGCCGCAGTGGGCTCGTTGATCAGGCGCAGCAGGTTGATGCCGGCGAGCTTGGCCGCATCCTTGGTGGCCTGGCGCTGGGCGTCGTCGAAGTAAGCAGGCACGGTGATCACTGCGCCATACAGATCATCATTGAAGGTGTCTTCGGCGCGGTAGCGCAGCGTGGCCAGGATCTCGGCACTGATCTCGACGGGCGACTTGTTGCCATCCACCGTGGCCAGGCTGACCATACCGCCCTCGCCGCCATCAGCAGCAGCCACGAAGTCGTATGGCAGCTTGCCCGCTTCCGCCACGTCCTTGAGGCCACGCCCCATGAAGCGTTTGGCCGAGGCAATGGTGTTGCGTGCATCCTGGGCCTGCGCCGCCACGGCGTCATATCCGATCTGGCGACCGCCGTTGGCCAAGTAGCGCACCACCGAGGGCAGCAGCACCCTGCCCTGTGCATCGGGCAGGCATTCGGACACGCCATTGCGCACAGCGGCAACCAGAGAATGGGTGGTGCCCAGGTCAATGCCCACAGCGATGCGCCGCTGGTGCGGGTCGGGGGACTGGCCGGGTTCGGAGATCTGCAAAAGCGCCATGAAATTTCGGGTCTCAACGTGGTGGGGGACGCCATCACCTCAGCAAGCGACAGGGACCCCAGGGGGAAAGCAAAACCGCTCTATTGTCCCAGTTGCTCTCGGCGACGTTCTATGTCGTCCGCAAATCGCGCAATGAACATGAGGGCTCTAACCTGGCGGGCCGCGCCGGCATAGTCCTGCTGCTGGTCGATGAGTTGCTCGCACTGCGACAGAGCGGCACGCCGGGCTTGTTCCACCTCATCGTCCAGTGCGTCCAGCTCGCTGTCTGCGCGGGCATCTTCCAGTGCCTCGCGCCATTCCATCTGCTGCATCAAAAATGCAGCGGGCATGGCGGTGTTGTCTTCGGCACGGATAGGCGCTCCGTGCAGTTCGCACAGATAGGCCGCCCGGCGCATGGGGTCCTTSAGGCGYTGGTARGCYTCGTTGATGCGCACSGACCAYTGCATCGCYACGCGCTGCGCCGCRGCGCCYTGCGCRGCAAASYKGTCSGGRTGGGCYTCGCGCTGCAGTTCCTTCCASCGSGCGTCGATGGCGCTGCGTTCTTGTGCAAAGCGGCAAGCCAGGCCAAACAGTTCGAAGTCGTCAGATTGCAGATTCATGCGCAAGGGGGCGTGAAGAAAATCCAAGAAAAAACCGCCAGCACAGAGCGCGTTGGCGGTTTGGCGTTACATCAGCTGAAGAC
>NZ_JBGFFF010000178.1:0-7707 GCF_056175785.1 Acidovorax sp. LjRoot204 | reverse complement strand
CATTGCGGCATTTCCAGCTCCAGCCGGGCACGGGCCTGCTCTGGCGTCGAAGGCGTCGGGTCGAATCCATCCCTGGCCATGCGTTCTCTCAGAGCGGGGGTGTTGAGTGCCTGGTTCAGGCTGGTGTTGAGCTTATCGATGACTGGCTTGGGTGTGCCGGCCGGCGCAAACACGATGAACCAGGTTTCAAACGTGTAGCCCGGCAGGCCAGCCTCGGCAATGGTGGGCACGTCGGGCATCAGTGGTGAACGCTTCGTGCCCGTGACACCCAATGCGCGCAGCTTGCCCGCCTGCACATGCGGCTGCGCTGCAGACAGCACCGGGAAGCTCATGGCCACCTGGCCGGACATGGTGTCGATCATGGCCGGGCCGCCACCACGGTAGGGGATGTGCACGATGGGCGTGCCTGCCACGGCCTTGAACAGCTCGGCTGACATGTGGAAGGTGCTGCCCGCGCCCGCTGAACCATAGGAGTATTGCCCCGGCTTGGCCTTGAGCAGGGCCACCAGTTCCTTGACGTTCTTGGCTGGCAACACGTTGTTGACCACCAGCACATGCTGCGAACTGGCCACCATGCCGATGGGGGCCAGGTCCTTCAGGGTGTCGTAGGGCATCTTGGCCGTCAGGCTGGGGTTGATGGCCAGGGACACGGTCTGCAGGCCGATGGTGTAACCGTCCTGTGCGGACTTGGCCACCATGTCCACGCCGATGTTGCCGCCCGCGCCGCCCTTGTTCTCGATGAACAGCGAGCCGCCCAGGGCCTTGCCCCATTCGTCGGTGATCAGGCGGGCGGCAATGTCCGCGCTACCGCCGGGTGCATAGGGCACCACGAGCTTGATGGCCTTGGCGGGGTATGCCTGGGCCCATGCGCCAGCGGCGGCAGACAAGGCCAGTGCGGCCGTGGCCACGGCGCGCCATGTTCGTGCCCGCCAGGGATGGGATGTGTTCATGGGTTTGTCTCCTGCAAGGTTCTTGTGTTGTGTTGCAGTGGCATCTTATGAGTGAGCAGGATTCACATAAAGTCATTCAAAATTACTTCATTCGTAAATCAAACACACTAATCACCCACAAGCCCATGGACGCTTTTTCCGACTTGCGGTTTTTTGCACTRCTGATGAAGGAAGGCAGCCTCGCGGCTGCCGCCCAGCAGATGGGCATCACTCCGCCGGCCGCCAGCAGGCGCCTGGCGCAGCTGGAACGGCGGCTGGGTGTGCGGCTGCTGCGCCGCACCACGCGACGCATGAGCCTGACGCCCGAGGGTGAGACCTACCTGCTCGACGGCACGCGCATCCTCGGCGACCTGGATGCGCTGGAGCGCACCGTGGCTGGAGCGCGCAGTTCGCCACGCGGGCTCATCAAGCTGGCAGCCACGCTGGGTTTTGGCCGAATGCACATTGCCCCCGCCCTGTCGGCGTTTGCACGCGCCTACCCCGAGGTGGAGGTGCAGCTGCACCTGACCGACCGGCCCGTGAATCTGGTGGAACAAGGCTTTGACGCCGCCGTGCGATTTGGTGACCTGCCGGACTCACGCCTCACGGCCCGCAAACTGCTCGCCAACCGGCGTGTGCTGTGCGCATCGCCCACCTACCTTGCCCAGGCAGGCGAGCCCGTGCAACCGGCGGACCTGCTGGCCCACCAGTGCATCGTGATCCGCGAAAGCGACGAGACCTACGGCACCTGGCATCTGCGCCAGGGCGAGCGCCAGGAGACGGTGAAGGTGCGCGGCATGCTGAGCACCAACGATGGCGCAGCTGCCACCACCTGGGCACTGGAGGGCCACGGCGTGCTGATGCGATCCGAATGGGACGTGGCGGTCCACCTTTCTGCAGGCCGCTTGCTGTGCGTGCTGCCAACATGGTCGCTGCCGGCGGCCGACGTGACGCTGGTCTACCCCACACGCAGCGATCTGTCGGCCAAGATGCGCGCGCTGACGGACTTCCTGCGGGAGTGGTTCTCGGCACCGCCTCATGTATGAAAGCCCGCAGGCTGAAGTCATCGCACGGGCCACGGCTTGAGATTTCTGCGGATGTGCCGATAACACAGCATGCAGATCTCAAGTGCAACCCCTTCGACGGGCACAGCGTCCAGCGCCAGTGCAGCCAGCAACATCAACAAGCTGCAAAAACGGATGCGCGAACTGACCGACGAACTGCGCAACGTCGCCGGACAGGACATGGAGCCCAAGGCCAAGCAGGAGAAGGTCAAACTGCTGCAGRCCCAGATCCAGATGGTGCAGCAACAGATAGCAGCCATCCAGCGCCAGATGCAGCAAGAGCAGATGGACCGAGCCCAGGCACAGCAACAGGCCAAGGCCAGCCAGCAGCCACGATCCACCCCGGCGAACAAGCCGCAGAGCCTGCCGGGGTTGGGAGAGTCGGTCGATACCTTTGCTTAGTGCTATGGCACTGCGCGAGGACATGCTGCGGAGCGTGCAGCGTCACGCCGTCTTGGATAACGGCTAGGGCCTGTTCATCAGGGTCAGCGTGGCAAACGGCAGGTGGTGCATCAGCTCGCGCAACACCAGCAGCGTGCCCGCAAAGACAGGATCCTCCGGCAGGCCTTCGTGTGCGGCCGGGCGCCCTTCGGCCACAGCGGCCAGGCGGTTGAAAAGACGCTCCATGACCTCCAGCGTCAGCACGCGCTGGGCCCCCGGCGGCACGCCCGCCAAGGTGGCCAGGTCATGCAACGCCGCATCTGCAGACCATGGTGCCCACACCTGCCCGCCGGGCAACAGGCCTTGCAGTTGCTGGTGGCCCACATGGACCTCATCCTCCACTACGGCAATGGCGTTCTCCAGTTCCAGAGGTGTGGGCACGGCATGGCGGAAAAACTGGCGCGCCGTGCGCTCGCCACCCAGCGGCAGACTCAGCCGCACGGACGGCATGGGGGTATCTGCCCCCGCAGCCCAGAGCACCTGGTGAGGCCCCAGGTGCAAGCCACAGCTCCATGCACCCGGCAGGCCGTTGCGCTGCGCCTGCTGGTAGCTGCGTGTGGCCGGGTCGTCGGCAGCAAGACTGTGTTGCTGCGCGTGTGCCGAGGCGGCAGGGAGCGCAGAAAGGGATGGAGAGCTGGGATGGTTCACGGGACCTCCTTGACAACATAACGGCCGAACGCGGGGGAGATGGAGAGGCCGCACTGCCGTTGCCCTGCAGCACTCTAACCCCGCACGGGGCAGGCTGCATGCATACATCGATGACAACGCACAGGACATGCCACACGCGGGCTGCTCAACGCCCACGCCACGGCGACAACAACCGGACAGGGACACCAGACCCGCCACACCGCCGACACCGTGCGCCAGCGCCTTCCTACACCGGGCGCATTCCACGGTCCCTACAGTCGGTTGCGAGGAGAAGGGCACAGCCAGCGCGGTGGCCCCACCACCAGAACCCACCCACAGGAGAACCCACCATGCAAGCCATCCGCACCGCACCTCGCCGCTCCCCCTGGCCGCTCATCGTGGGCGCGGCTGCGTTGATGGGCGTGCTGGTGCTGTCAGCGTGCTCGACGCCACGCACACCGGATGGCGTGCAACCCGTCACGGGCTTTGACGTGGACCGGTATGCAGGGCACTGGCACGAGCTGGCGCGCATTGAAAACTCGTTTGAGCGGGGGCTGACCCAGGCCAGCGCCACGTACAGCCGCAACGCGGACAACACCATCAAGGTGGTGAACCGAGGGTACGACCCGGTGCGCAAGCAGTGGAGAGAGGCCGAAGGCCGGGCAGAGTTTGTGGACAGCCCCGACCGGGCCGCACTCAAGGTGTCGTTCTTCGGACCGTTCTATGGCGGCTACAACGTGGTGGCGCTGGACGAAAACTACCAGTGGGCGATGGTGGTGGGCTCCAGCACCGACTACCTGTGGGTACTGTCACGCACCCCCACCCTGCCCTGGCATGTGCGCGAACACCTGATGGAGCGTGCGAGGGCCCTGGGAGTGGATGTGAGCAAGATCGTCTGGGCGCAGCCCGGTGCAGAGCAACATGCGCGCCGGGTGGCGGTCAGGACCTGATGACAGCGCAGCGGGGCCTGAAGGCTTGCGGCGCCCAGTGAACAGCTCGGCGCCGACGGCACCAGACAATCAAAATTGATAGCAGCCAGCGCATGTTGCACTAGCGCCTGCGGCAGATTTGGCCTGAAACTCACCCACCAGGCACTGTGGCGGCAGCTACCAGACGCTGGGTGTACGGGTGCTGGGGGGCATCCAGCACATCGGCCACGCTGCCACTTTCTAGCACCGCGCCGTCCTTCATCACCACCACATCGTGCGCCATGGCGCGGATCACMTCCACGTCGTGGGTGATGAGCAAGTAGCTCAGGCCCTTTTCTTTTTGCAGGCGCTGCAGCAGGCCCAGCACCTGCTGCTGGATGGTCACATCGAGCGCGCTGGTGGGCTCATCCAGCACCAGCACCTGGGGCTGCACGATCAGGGCGCGCGCAATGGCCAGCCGCTGGCGCTGGCCGCCGGAGAATTCATGCGGGTAACGCTCGAGCAAACGCGGGTACTGGGTCTCGGCCAGGCCCACCTCGTCCAGCGCGGCCTCGACGCGCACGCGGCGCTGGGCCACGGTCAGTGTGGGCTCGTGCACCTTCAGGCCCTCGCCCACGATCTCTTCGACTGTGAGACGCGGTGACAGCGATGAAAACGGGTCCTGGAACACCACCTGCACCCGGCGGCGCAGCTGCTGGTTGGCTGGTGTGTTGCGCGTGGCAGGCTGTTGCCACGCCTGCCCTCCCACCTGCAACTCACCTGCGTATGGGAGCAGCCCCAGGATGGCCTGTGCCAGCGTGGACTTGCCCGAGCCGGATTCGCCCACTACGCCCAGCGTCTGGCCGGGCAGCAGTTGCAGCGTGGCACCTTGCACGGCCACAAACTCGCCCTTCTTGAACCAGCCCCTGATGCCCGGCAATGGCGTGGGGTAGACCACGCGCAGATCCTGTGTTTGCACCACCAGCGCAGTGCCTGCGGGTGGGTCGGCCTCGACCACATCGCGGCGCGGCTGGCTGGCGATCAGGCGGCGGGTGTAGGCATGCTGGGGCGCGCCGAACACCTCGGCCACTGGCCCCTGCTCTACCAGCACCCCCTGCTCCATCACGGCCACACGGTCGGCGAAGCGGCGCACCAGGTTCAGGTCGTGCGTGATCAGCAGCACCGCCATGCCGGTCTGGCGCTGCAAGTCGCTCAGCAGGTCCAGGATCTGGCCGCGCAAGGTCACGTCCAGTGCGGTGGTGGGCTCGTCGGCCAGCAAGAGCTTCGGCGCGCTGGCCAGGGCCATGGCGATCATGGCGCGCTGGCGCTGGCCGCCCGAGAGCTGGTGTGGAAAGCTGTTGGCGCGGCGCGCGGGCTCTGGGATGCCGGTTTGCGCCAGCAGCTCGATGGCGGCTTGCGCGCACTGGGCGCCGGTGAGCCCCTTCTTGAGCAACAGGATTTCGGCGATCTGCTGGCCTATCGTCATCAGCGGGTTGAGCGCGGTCATGGGCTCCTGGAACACCATGGCGATGTCGCCGCCGCGCACGCCGCGCATCTCGCGCTCGGTCATCGCCAGCAGGTCGCCCCGCCCTTGCAGCAGGGCCTGGCCGGTGATGGCGGCATTGCCCGCCAACCGCAGCAGGCTCAACGCCGTGATGGTCTTGCCCGAGCCGGACTCGCCCACCAGTGCCAGCTTTTCGCCCGCAGCCAACGTGAAGTTGACGCCGCGCACCACCTCTTTGGAGCCAAAGCGCACATGCAGGTCGTGGACGCTCAACAGCGGCAGACCCGCAGCCGAGCCGCCGCCGGGCCGCCCCAAGGCAGCGAGAGCCCCCTCGGGGGGCAGCGAGGACACGCCAGTGCCGAGCGTGGGGGACGTCATTGGTCTGCCTTTCGCGGGTCGAGGGCATCGCGCAGCGCGTCCCCCATGAAGGTCAGCAACAACAAGGTGACCACCAGCACGCCGAAGGTGGACAACGATATCCACCACGCATCAATGCTGTTCTTGCCCTGGCTGAGCAACTCGCCCAGCGAGGGCGTGCCGGGCGGCACGCCCAGGCCCAGAAAATCCAGCGATGTGAGCGCCAGGATGGCCCCGCTCATGCGGAAGGGCAAAAACGTGACCACGGGCGTCAAGCTGTTGGGCAGGATGTGACGCCAGATGATCTGGGCATTGCTCACCCCCAGGGCGCGCGCCGCCTTCACATAGTCAAGCTGGCGGTTGCGCAAGAACTCGGCCCGCACATAGTCCGACAGCCCCATCCAGCCAAACAGGCTCAGCAAGATGAGCAGCAGCGCAATGCTGGGCGCGAATACCGCGCTGAAGATGATGAGCAGATASAGCTCGGGCATSGAGSCCCAGATYTCGATGAAGCGCTGGAACGCSAGGTCGRTCTTGCCGCCAAAAAATCCCTGGATGGCGCCGGTGAGCATGCCCAGCAACACGCCTGTGATGGTGAGCGCCAGACCAAACAGCACACTCACGCGGAATCCGTACAGCAGCTGCGCCAGAAGGTCACGTCCGCGGTCGTCCGTCCCCAGCCAGTTGTCTGACGTGGGCGCCGAGGGGTTGGGTGCCTTGGCGAAGTAATTGAGCGTGTTGGGGCCGTAGGGGTTCAAGGTGTAAAGCGCCCAGTTGCTGCCAGCGGAGAGGCGCTCCTTGACGAAGGGGTCCAGGTAATCGGTTGGTGTCTCGAAGTCTCCGCCGAAGGTYTTYTCGGGGTAGTCCTTGAGCATGGGGAAGTAGGTTTGCCCCTCGTAGCGCACGATAAGAGGCTTGTCGTTGCTGACCAGCTCGGCGCACAGGCTCACCAGCACCAGGGCGCAGAAGATCAGCAGGCTCCAGTACCCCAGGCGATTGCGCTTGAAGCGCAGCCACGCGCGGCGGGAGGGCGAGAGCGAAGGCGATGCGGGAGCAGAACTCATCAGGGCCATGGGTTCGTTCGGGCTAGTCAAACTTCACGCGCGGGTCCACCCACACATAACAAAGGTCGCTGACAAGCTTGGTGACCAGCCCGATCAGCGTGAACAAATACAGCGTGCCCAGCACCACGGGGTAGTCGCGGCGGATCACGCTCTCGTAGCTGAGCAGGCCCAGGCCGTCGAGAGAGAACAGGGTTTCGATGAGCAGCGAGCCCGCAAAGAACGCACCGATGAAGGCAGCGGGAAACCCGGTGATGATGGGGATGAGCGCGTTGCGGAACACATGCTTCCACAGCACCTGCCGCTCGCTCAGGCCCTTGGCACGGGCCGTCAGCACGTACTGCTTGCGGATCTCTTCGAGGAASGMRTTCTTGGTSAGCATGGCSGTSACGGCAAAGCTGCCSAGCACCATGGCGATCACCGGCAGCGTGATGTGCCACAGRTAGTCSACGATGCGCGCRCCCCAGKACAGCTCGTCCCAGTTGGSYGACGTGAGSCCSCGCAGCGGAAACCACTGCAGCTGCCCGCCRAAGATSACCAGCARCGCCACMCCCAGCACAAARCCCGGAATGGCATAGCCCAGCAGGATGAGCAGCGTGGTCACCAGGTCAAACCGCGACCCGGCCCGCACCGCCTTGGCCACACCCAGCGGCACGGCGACGAGGTAGCTGATGAAGAAGGTCCAGAGGCCGAGGCTGATGGAGACCGGGAGCTTCTCGACCACCAGTTGCCACACGTCCTTGTTCTGAAAGAAGCTCTTGCCCAGATCAAAACGCGCGAACTGGCCCAGCATCTGAAAAAAACGTTCATGTGCAG
>NZ_JBGFFF010000177.1:0-7954 GCF_056175785.1 Acidovorax sp. LjRoot204 | reverse complement strand
GATGAAGACCTGAAGGGCCTGTGCGCGCTGTATGCGTCGGATGCGGGCAAGCACATYACCGGCCARTGGCTGGCGGTGGACGGCGGCGTGAGCATTGTGACCGGAGGGTGAAAATCCCCCTGAGCGGCTGCGCCGCTTCCCCCTTCTCTCGAATCGCTGAGCGATTCGGGAAGGGGGACGACGCAATCGCTGCGGGGCTGCCCTTGCTCTGCGTCCCTCGCCTGTGCCGCGCCAGTTGCGACCTACATTTCCAAAGGAACAAACCTTGATCAGTTTTGGTGTCGAAATCCCCTTTGTCAGCCACCTGGGCTTCACGCTGCACCGCATGGAGGACGGCGAGTCCGAGCTGCGTTACGAAGCCAAGCCTGAGCACCTGAACTCGTTTGCCGTGACCCACGGTGGCGCGTCTATGACGCTGCTGGACGTGACCATGGCGACGGCCGCGCGCAGCGTGACGCCGGACATGGGTGTGGTCACCATCGAGATGAAGACCAGCTTCATGCAGCCCGCGCGCGGGCCGCTGGTGGCCAAGGGGCGGTTGATTCACCGCACGGCCACCATGGCGTTCACCGAGGGCACGGTGTACGACGCCCAAGGCAAGGTGTGCTGCCACGCCACCGGCACGTTCAAGTACGTCAAGCGCCTGCCGGTGGACGGGCGCAATGTGAATGACCTCAAGGTCATCTCCACCGACTGAGCCAGTGATCGAGGTCGTCAGCAGGTTTTAAAGCCTTTTTGCCTGCAAGCGCAATGTATATATGCGCTGGCAGCTATCAAAAACATAGTGTTGAATTTTCTGAAGGAGCTTTCCATGCCACGCAACCAACAAATCGTTCTCGACAACCGTCCCCAGGGCGAAGCGGTGGCCAGCAACTTCAAGCTGGTCGCGACCGACACGCCCGCGCTGCAGGACGGCCAGGTGCTGGTGCGCCACCACTACMTGAGCCTSGACCCCTAYATGCGCGGCCGCATGAACGASWSCAAGAGCTACGCCGCATCGCAGGCGCTGGGCGAAGTCATGATCGGTGGCACCGTGGGCGAGGTGGCTGAGAGCAAGCATCCCAAGTACGCCGTGGGCGACAAGGTGGTGGGCATGGGCGGCTGGCAGGAATACAGCGTGGTCAATGCCGACCAGCCCGGCGCGCTTCGCAAGGTCGATACGACCCATGTGCCGCTGTCGCACTACCTGGGCGCCGTGGGCATGCCGGGTGTCACGGCCTGGTACGGCCTGGTCAAGATCATTGCGCCCAAGGAAGGCGACACCGTGGTGGTCAGCGCCGCCACGGGCGCCGTGGGCAGCGCTTTTGCGGCCCTCGCCAAGGCCCGTGGCTGCCGCGCGGTGGGCATTGCGGGCGGTGCCGACAAGTGCAAGTACGCAGTGGAAGAACTGGGCTTTGACGCCTGCATCGACTATCGTGCCCACAGCGACGTGAAGGCCATGTCCAAGGCCCTGAAGGAAGCSTGCCCYAACGGCATCGAYGGCTAYTTCGAGAACGTGGGCGGCTGGATCATGGACGCCGTCATGCTGCGTATGAACGCCTTCAGCCGCATCGCCCTGTGCGGCATGATCGCCGGCTACGACGGCGCACCGCTGCCCATGGCCAACCCCGCGCTCATGCTCATCAACCGCATGAAGGTCGAAGGTTTCATCGTCAGCGAGCACATGGAAGTCTGGCCTGATGCCCTCAAGGAGCTGGGTACGCTGGTCGGCACCGGCAAGCTGCGCCCGCGCGAAACCATTGCCCAAGGCATTGCCGCCGCGCCCGAGGCCTTCCTGGGCCTGCTCAAGGGCAAGAACTTTGGCAAGCAACTGGTCAAGCTGATCTGATGATGCTGAAGTGGACCTGGGCCCGCTTCGATGACCTGGGCGTGCATGCGCTGCATGACGCCCTGGCCCTGCGCTGCAAGGTGTTCATCCTGGAGCAGGGCCCCTACCAGGACCCGGACGAAGCGGACAAAAAGTCCTACCACCTGCTGGGCTACGACGAGGCGGGTGCGCTGCAAGCCTGCCTGCGCGTGGTGGACCCGGGCGTGAACTACCCCGAGCCCTCCATTGGCCGCGTGGTCACCGCCAAGGAGGCGCGCGGCAACGGCACAGGCCGGGCGCTGATGCAAGAGGGCATTGCCCGCTGCAGCCAGGCGTGGCCGGACCGGGGGGGCATCCGCATCAGTGCGCAGGCGCACCTGCGGGGCTTCTACGGCAGCCTGGGTTTTGAGGCGGTCTCCGACGAGTATCTGGAAGACGATATCCCGCACATTGAAATGCTGCGAAAGGCGGGCTGACACAGCCGCAGCTCTTTCGACCATTCACACAGCCCACCCGTGAAGGAGCCGACATGACCTTGCCCACCGCCACCCTGGCGCGTACCCATGACGTCTTCAACCAGAGCACGCCGTGGGCGGATGTGAACCTGTTCACCACCAACCAGCCGCTGCAGGACGCGCTGAGCTTGCATGCACCTGGCCTGGGTGTGGAGGGCCTCACCGCGCTGGGCGCCGAGATGGGCTCGGCCGAGATGCTGACCCACGCGCGCCTGGCCAACACCCACAAGCCCCAGCTGCGCACGCACGACCGCTTTGGCCACCGCACGGATGTGGTGGAGTTCCACCCCAGCTACCACGCGCTGATGGGCGCCTCGCTGCGCCACGGCCTGCATGCCACGCCCTGGTCGCGCCAGGACACGGGTCATGCGCATGTGGAGCGCGCGGCGGGCTTCATGCTGTTCACCGAGGCCGAGCCCTCGGTGCTGTGCCCCGTGTCGATGAGCTACGCCGTGACCCCGGCACTGCGAGGCAATTCAGCGGTATCGGCGGACTGGAGCAAGGGTTTGGCAAGCACGCAGTACGACCCGCGCCTGGCGCTGTTCTCGCAGAAATCCGCGCTCACCATGGGCATGGGCATGACCGAGAAGCAGGGCGGATCGGACGTGCGTGCCAACACCACACAGGCGGTCCACGACGGCGACGATGCCTGGGGCGCGCGCTACCGCATCACCGGCCACAARTGGTTTTTCTCGGCGCCSATGTGCGATGCCTTCCTGATCCTGGCGCAGGCGCCCGGCGGGCTCACCTGCTTCTTCCTGCCGCGTGTGTTGCCCGATGGTGGCGAAGGTGCGGTCAACACCATTCGCATCCAGCGCCTGAAAGACAAGCTGGGCAACCACGCCAATGCCAGCTCCGAGGTCGAGTTCATCGGCGCGATGGCCTGGCGCGTGGGCGAAGAGGGCCGGGGTGTGGCGCAGATCCTGGAGATGGGCACCATGACGCGGCTGGACTGCGCGCTGGGCACCAGCGGCCTCATGCGGCAGGCGCTCAGCATTGCGCTGCACCACACGCGCCAGCGCTCGGCCTTTGGCAAGAAGCTGATTGAACAGCCACTGATGCGCAATGTGCTGGCCGATTTGGCGCTGGAGAGCGAAGCCGCCACCGCGCTGTCAATCCGCCTGGCCAGCGCCTTCGACAAGAAGGCCACCAGTGAGCACGAAGCCGTGATGGCGCGCCTGCTCACGCCSGTCGCYAAGTTCTGGRTSTGCAAGCGCGGCAGCSWSTTYGCSCARGARGCCATGGARTGCCTGGGCGGCAACGGCTATGTGGAGGAGGGCGGCGAGGGCGTSATGGCKCGTATCTACCGCGAGATGCCGCTCAACTCSATCTGGGAAGGCGCSGGCAACATCATGGCGCTGGATTTGATGCGCGCCGTGCGCCGCGCCGACACCGCTGCCGCGCTGGACGCCGAACTGGCACCCGCACGCGGCGCCCACCCGGCGCTGGACCGTCTGGCCGGCGCACTTCCCCTGCGTGTAGACGCCATGACCACCGAGGCCGAGGCCCGGCGACTGGCCCAGGATGTAGCGTTGGCAGTGCAGGCGGCCCTGTTGTTGCGCAGTGCGCCCGGCGCAGTGTTCCGAGCGTTTTGCGACTCGCGCCTCTCTGGTGACTGGGGCTACAGCTTTGGCACGCTGGGCGCGGGTGTCAACCTTGACGCCATCTTGGACCGCGCACTTCCGGCCTGAGCCATCCCACAGAATTTTGCGGAGAAACCCATGTCCTACCTCATCCTGCACCACTACCCCTCGTCCCCGTTTTCCGAAAAGATCCGTGCGGTGCTCGGCTTCAAGCAGCTGGCCTGGAAGTCCGTCATCATCCCCAGCGTCATGCCCAAGCCCGATGTGGTGGCGCTGACCGGCGGGTATCGCAAGACGCCGTTCTTGCAGATCGGCGCCGATATCTATTGCGACTCGGCCCTGATCTGCGATGTGCTGGAGCATGAGCATCCCGAACCCGTGCTGTATCCGCCGCACCTCAAAGGCGTGTCGCGCGTGTTTGCGCAGTGGGCCGACACCACGCTGTTCTGGGCYGCCATGGCCTACAACCTGCAGCCCAAGGGCGCCGCCGTGTTGTTTGCCAACCTGCCGCCGGCGGCTGCGCAAGTGTTTGGCGAAGACCGCCGCGAGATGAGCGCGGGCATGCAGCGCCTGCGACCGGCCGATGCCACGGCCGCCTACCGCTCGTACCTGCGGCGCATTGCGCACATGGCCGAGGAACACGACTTCCTGTTCGGCGCCGAGCCTTGCCTGGCCGACTTTGCGGCCTACCACCCGCTGTGGTTCACGCGCCAGTGTGTGCCCCTGATGGCCGACATCTTTGCCGCCACACCCGCCGTGCTGGAGTGGATGGACCGCATCGCTGCGCTGGGCCACGGCCGCATGGAGAAGTTCAGTGCCGCTGACGCCATCACCGTGGCCGCGGGCATGGAGCCGCTGCCGCTGACCGACGACGTGTTCCAGGACGAGCACGGGATCCCRCTGGGTACCCAGGTCACGATTGCCGCCGAGAGCTTTGGCACTGAGCCCACGGAAGGTGAGCTGATTGCCGCCACCCGCACCCGCTACACGCTGCGCCGTACTGACCCGCGTGCGGGCACGGTGCACGTTCACTTCCCCCGCATTGGCTACGTGCTGCGGCCGGTGGCGCCCTGAACAACGGCAGCCTTTTTGATCGCATTGCGCCCGATGCGCTCTGCGTGTTCGGGCGGCGTTGGCCGAAGCCGTGTGTCGGCATCACCGCACTCCCGTGTTTCACGACTGCACCCCATCATCCATCGACAACCCCTAGGAGACACAAAACATGATCGACAACTTTGCCGGCAAAACCGCCGTCCTCACCGGCGCAGGCTCGGGCTTTGGCCTGGAATGCGCGCGCATTGGCGCCCGCCTGGGCATGAACCTGGTGCTGGTCGATGTGCAGCAGGACGCGCTCGACGCTGCCACGGCCGAGATGCAGGCCGCMGGCGCCCAGGTGCTGGCGCGCAAGGTSGACGTGTCGAACGCCGCCCAGATGGAGCAACTCGCCGCCGACGTGCAGCAGCGCTTTGGCGCACCGCACCTGGTGTTCAACAACGCGGGCGTGGGCGCGGGCGGCCTGGTGTGGGAAAACTCGGTCAAGGACTGGGAGTGGGTGCTGGGCGTGAACCTGTGGGGTGTGGTGCACGGCGTGCGCCTGTTCACCCCCATGATGCTGGCAGCGGCCAAGGCCGACCCCACTTGGCGCGGCCACATCATCAACACCGCCAGCATGGCGGGCCTGCTGGCGGCGCCCAACATGGGCATCTACAACGTGAGCAAGCACGCAGTGGTCAGCCTGTCGGAAACGCTGTACCAGGATTTGTCGCTGGTCACTGACCAGATCGGCGCCAGCGTGTTGTGCCCGTTCTTTGTGCCCACCGGCATCAACCAGAGCCACCGCAACCGCCCCGGCGACCTGCCTGCCGAAAAGCCCACCAAGAGCCAGCTCATCGGCCAGGCGATGAGCGACAAGGCCGTGGGCAGTGGCAAGGTGACTGCTTCCGAGGTCGCGCAAAAGGTCTTCGACGCTGCTGCCCAGGGCCAGTTCTACATCTACAGCCACCCCAAGGCCCTGGCCTCGGTGCAGACGCGCATGGAAGACGTGATGATGGGCCGCAACCCCACCGACCCGTTTGCCGCCAAGCCCGAGCTGGGTGCACAGTTGCGGGCAGCGCTGAGGGCTGATTGAGCCAGAGGCGCTTGATTTACATGCCCTGAATGCTATTCAAAAGGTAGCAAATGGCCGCAGAGCTGCACGCCAACGACACGGCGCACCGCCCCACAGGCGGCTATGCGCTGTTCCCCACGGCCATCGACCACTGCGGCATTGCATGGCGGGGGGCGCTGCTGGTGGGGGTGCAGTTGCCGGAAGACGCGGGCGAGGTGGCAACGCGTGCCCGCATGCAGCGCCGGTTTCCGCAGCTCGCCGAAGGTGCGATGCCACCCGATGTGGCAGCCTGGGCAGCACGCGTGGCGGCCCTGCTTGAAGGTGCGCAGGACGACCTGCGTGATGTGCCCCTGGCGCTCGACGCCGTGCCTCCCTTTCACGCCCGCGTGTACGAGCTGGCCCGCCGCATTCCACCCGGCAAAACCATGACCTATGGCGAGATGGCTGCCGCATTGGGCGAGCCGGGTGCTGCGCGTGCCGTGGGCCAGGCGTTGGGCCACAACCCGTTTGCGCCTGTGGTGCCGTGCCACCGTATCCTGGCGGCGAACGGCAAGACAGGCGGTTTTTCGGCCGGTGGCGGCGCCACCACCAAGATGCGCATGCTGGACATCGAGGGCGCGTTTGCGCACGAGACCCTGGCGCTGTTTGCACCCAGGGGCTGAAGGGGTTCAGCCGCGCTTTTTGAGCAGGGGCGACCCCGCGCTGGCCATGGCCAGCTCGTGCGTGGTGTTCAGCAGGGCAGGGCCCAGGGCCTGCATGCGCTCGGGCGTCAGGCGCACCAGTGGGCCCGCAATGGTCACCACCCCGATCACCGGGCCGTTGCCTTGCCGGATGGGTGCGGCCATGGCCGTCATGGCCGGAGCAAACACCTCGACGATGGTGCTGAAGCCCTGCTGCCGTGCGGTGCGCAGGTAGGCCAGCAGGGCCTTCACGGTGGTGGGGGCGTTGGGGCCGTAGTCCTCGGGTTTGCCAAAGCCCTGGCGCGCCACCAGGGCCAGGGCCTCTTCATCGCTCATCGTGGACAGCCAGGCATGGCCGGCCGAGCTGCACGACAGGTTGACCGACAGGCCCATGTCCGGGTCGTAGCGCAGGCCGCGTACGGCCCCTTGCGCCTTGGCCACAAAGGTCAGCGCATCACCGTCCACCACCGCCAGACGCACCAGCTCGCCAGATTCGGCGGCCAGCCGGTCCAGCAGGGGCTGGGCAATGTCCACCACGCCCGTGGCGCTCAGATAGCCCAGGCCCAGCGACACCAGCTTGATGGTGAGCATGTAGTYGCCMTGGCTCTGGTCCTGCCGCACGTAGCCGCARCGGATCARYTCGRCCAGCAGGCGGTGSGTGGCGCTCAGYGGCATKTCCAGTTCGGAGGCCAGGCTCGACAGGGCCTTGCCTTCCGGGTGCGGTGCAAGATGCTCCAGGACTTTGAAACTGCGTTCAAGGATGCTGCTCATGGCGGGGGCTCTTCGTGATCGTGAACCGGTTTTTCCAGGATACCCAAGCGCTGGTTCTTCGGGCGCAATGTATCAAAAATTGTTAAAGGGTTTCTACTGTGGAAACAGTTTCCACTTTATTCATACGATGCAGTTCCCGATGCACTCCGGGCTTGGTGTGCACATTGCTGGTTTCTTTTTGTTGGAGAAGTCCCTGTGAAAAAAACTGCTTGCCTTCTGGCGGCCGCTGGCCTGTCCTTCTTGATGGCGCTGCCCGCCGCCGCGCAGCAGGAGCGCGTGATCCGCTTCGGGCACCTGAACAATGCCGACCATCCCGTGAGCTTTGGCGTCAAGCGTTTTGGCGAACTGCTGGCGGCCAAGAGCGGCGGCAAGATGAAGGTGATGGAGTTCCCCGCCTCGCAGCTGGGCAACGAGATGCAGCAGCAGTCGGCGTTGCAGGGCGGCAGCTGGGCAACGAGATGCAGCAGCAGTCGGCGCTGCAGGGCGGCGTG
>NZ_JBGFFF010000176.1:0-8010 GCF_056175785.1 Acidovorax sp. LjRoot204 | reverse complement strand
CCTCCAAAGACTGCAGCAACGCCCAGCCCAGCGGCCATTCGCCATGGCCCGAGTCAATATTGATATGCCCTGCGTTCTGCATGCGCACAAACTCGCTGCCCCAGGCCCTGGCATAGGCGCCCGCCAGGCGAATGGGACAAAACGGGTCATTGCTGCTGGCCACCACGATGCTGCGGTAAGGCAACGCCGCGTAGGGCACGGGGGCAAAGTCGCTCAGGATGGCGCGGCGCTCGGGGTCGGCAGGAGCCACCAGCAAGGCGCCGCACACCTTGGCTGCAGCCTCCGGCCCCATGTGGGTGGTGGCAATGCAGCCCAGGCTGTGCGCCACGATCACTACAGGGTGCGTTGCGGCCAGCACCGTCTTCTCCAGCTGGCTCACCCAGGCTGAACGCGTGGGCGTGATCCAGTCGTCCTGCACCACGCGGCGCGCGTGGGGCAGGCGCTCGGCCCACAGGCTTTGCCAGTGGCCGGGGCCCGAATCGCGCCAACCGGGGACGATGATGATGGAGGTGGTAGGGGTCACAGGCAGGGATTCTGCGAGCCAGCCTTTAAAACCCATACGACTTAATTTTTGTTATTTAATCGCCAAATCATCTAAAAAGCGACTTCTGCTTGCCTCTTTCAAACACTGACTATTGAGTAAATAAATTAAACCAACCGGTTTAATTTCAAACCGACGCTTACAATGTAACGAATTGCAAACAAGCCATCTGGCGCCGTTCCGCACGACGGCCGCTGGTTCGGTTTGCATTGGCGGCTTGTCCCAGGTCGGTTCTTCCTTAGTCATCTTCACTTCAAGAGGCACCTTTCAATGCACACGTGGAAAATCAGCCAGCGCCTGATGGCGGGCTTCGGTTTGGTCATCGTGGCCCTGCTCGGCATGTCGGTCTACAGCGTGCTCATTGCACGGGGCATTGATGGCGCCCTGACCGCCAATGCCACCCAAAACGCCGTCATCCAACGCGCTGCCATCAACTTCCGGGGCTCGGCGCACGACCGCTCCATCGCGGTGCGCGACGTGGTGCTGGCCCCCAACGACGACGCACGCAAGAAAGAAATCGAATCCATCGCACGGCTGGCGGACTTCTACGCCCAGTCCGCCACGCAGCTGGACAGCGTGCTGAAAACCGCCAAGGAGATTCCACCCGAAGTGGCCCCTATGATGCAGTCGCTCAAAGACATTGAAGCGCGTACGGTAGCCACCACCAGCAAGGTGGTCGCGCTGATGCAGTCCGGCGACCGCGCAGGCGCTGAAGCCATGCTCTGGACCGAGGCCAAGCCCCAGTACGAGCAATGGCTGGCAGCGGCCAACAAGCTCATCGACTACGAAGAGGCGCGCATCATCAAGAACAGCCAGACGGCCAACCAGGACGCGAGCCAGTTCACCGGCGTGATGCTGTCCATCACGCTGTTGGCGGTGCTGATCAGTGTGGCGGTGACGGTGCTGGTATCGCGCAGCATTGGCCGCGAGCTGGGGGCTGAGCCGAGCGAAGTGCGCGCCGTGGTGCAGGCCATCCAGCAAGGCAACCTGACGGCGCACGTGCAGGTCAAGGCGGGCGACACCGGCAGCGTGATGGTGGCCGTGCGCGACATGCAACAGCGCTTTCATGAACTGGTCTCGGCCGTGCGCGACAACATTGCGCAGCTGCGCACCACCAGCGACGACATCAGCAGTGGCAACCAGAACCTGGGCCACCGCACCGAACAAGCCGCCAGCAGCCTGGAGCAAACCGCCGCCAGCATGGAGGAGCTGACCGCCACCGTGCGCCAGAGCGCCGACTCGGCCCGCCAGGCCAACCAACTGGCCACCACCGCCGCCAGCACAGCCACCAAGGGCGGGGAGGTAATGCAGCAAGTGGTGAGCACGATGCAGGACATCCACCACAGCAGCCAGAAAATCGCCGACATCATCGGCGTGATCGACGGCATTGCGTTCCAGACCAACATCCTGGCGCTGAACGCTGCCGTGGAAGCAGCGCGCGCGGGTGAACAGGGGCGCGGCTTTGCGGTGGTGGCCACCGAGGTGCGCAGCCTGGCACAGCGCAGCGCCGAGGCCGCCAAGGAGATCAAGGCGCTGATCCAGTCCAGCGTCGACAAGGTGGACTCGGGCACCCAGCTCGTGGCCAACGCGGGCGAGACCATGAACGAGATCGTGCAAGGCGTGCAGCGCGTGAACGGCATCATCGGCGAGATCAGCACCGCCGCCGCCGAGCAGAGCGACGGCATCTCGCAGGTCAACGTGGCCGTGACCCAGCTGGACCAGATGACCCAGCAAAACGGCGCCTTGGTGAGCGAAAGCACCACCGCCGCCGAAAACCTGCGCCAGCAAGCCCAGCGGCTGGCGGAGCTGGTGGCCGTGTTCCAGGTCGGCGGCAGTGCTTCAGCAGGCATGGGACTCGATGCACCGCGTGCCACGCCAGTACATCGTGGCAATGCCCTGCCCGTCCCCGGCGTGCGACGCCTCGCACACTGAGACAGCATTGCGGACAGCAGGTCGCCAGGGTGGGTGCCATGAGGTGCTGAAAAAATTCTTGAATTTTTCGGTACCCCTCAACCCCATTGCCCCGCCCCGTTCGTTTCACCCAGCACCACCACTTTTTTTGATGGAGCTGCCATGAAACCCCGTTCACTCACCCTGCCCGCCCTCGCCGCCCTGACAGCACTGCTGGGCCTGGCCCACCTGCCTGCCCAAGCCATTGGCCGCCTCGCCGACGTGACCATCGTGGACCGCGACACCGGCGCCACGCTCCCGGTGCACTACGCCCGGGGCGAATACTGGGTGGCCGGGCGGCCCGGGGCGCGGTATGCCATCACGGTGCGCAACCGGCTGGGCGAGCGGGTGCTGGCCGTGCCGTCGGTGGACGGTGTGAATGTGCTCAGCGGCGAAACCGCTGCGTGGGACCAGCGCGGCTATGTGTTCTCGCCCTACGAGCGTTACCAGATCACCGGCTGGCGCAAGAGCGACAGCCAGGTGGCGGCCTTCGAGTTTTCGCACATCGCCAACTCGTACGCCGCCCGCACGGGTCGCCCTGCGCATGTGGGCGTGATTGGCGTCGCCCTGTTCCGCGAACAGCCACCGATGCCCCAGCCTGCCCCGGCCATCACCCCCGAGCCCTACAGCCAGCGCCGCGACAACGGCCTGGGCCTCGGGCGCCTGCGGGAGGACCCCGCATCGCCCGCAGCCGCTGGGGCTGCCGGTGCGCCTGCTGCCCCAGCCCCATCGGCCGAGGCAGAGTCCTCTGCCCGCTCGCAATCTGCCGACAGTGTGGCCAAGGCCGTTCCCATGCCATCGGCCAAGCTAGGCACGGCGCACGGCCAGCGCGAGACCTCGGTTGTCACCCACACCAGCTTCACGCGCCTGCAAGAGCAGCCCAATGAAATCATCAGCATCCGCTACGACAGCCGCGAGAACCTGATCGCCAGCGGCGTGATCCGCGAGCCCATCGCCCGCCCCCACGTGCCCCATGTGCCGCGCGCGTTTCCGCAGTCGGACAACCTGTCGTACGTACCCGACCCACGGTAGGCCTGGGCCGGCCCGTGAGTGCATGAGGGTTTCGCATAATGCCCGGGTGCCTGCCGCCCCACCCTTTGACGATGCCCACGACGCCGACGAAGCGCTGATGCTGCGCTACGCCAAGGGCGACATGGCCGCGTTTGACCGGCTCTACGCCCGGCACGAGCTGGCCGTGTGGCGGTTTGTGTTTCGCAGCGTGAAAGTGCAGGCGGTGGCCGACGACCTGCTGCAGGACGTGTGGTTTGCCGTGGCGCGCAATGCCGCCCGTTATGAGGTGAAGGCCAAGTTCCGCACCTGGCTGTTCACCCTGGCGCATAACCGGCTGGTGGACCACCTGCGCACCGCCAAACACCACGCCAGCCTGGATGCCAGCGACGACGATGCGCGCAGCCTGGCAGACACCCTGGTAGCGGACTCGGGCTTCGGGCCCGTGCGCCAATTGCAGTCGCGCGAGCAGGCCGCCGCGCTCATCGCCGCCGTAGAGCAGTTGCCGCCAGAGCAGCGCGAGGCCTTTTTGTTGCAAGCCGAAGGAGACCTGAGCGTGCAGGAGATTGCCAAGGCCACCGGCGTTAACTTTGAAACCGCCAAAAGCCGCCTGCGCTACGCGCGGGCCAGCCTGCGCCAGCACCTCAAGGAGTTTGTATGACCCGGCAGGATGACGAACTGGTCCGGCGCTACCACGAGGCCAGCGAACAGGAGGGCGCCCGCCCCGGCGCGCATGTGCGCGGTGCCGTGCGTGCGCATGCACAGATGGTGGCAGCGGCTGCGGCATCGGCCACCCCGGTAGCAGCCCCTGCCGCCAACCAGGCCCGCTGGAAGATTTCTGCCCTGGCCACCTTGGCCGTGGTGGGGCTGACTGGCTTGCTGATGCTGCAGTTTGAGCGCGGCACGCCCGAAGAGCGGGACGCTGCTTTCAGCCACCGCCGGGCCGAAGCGCCGGCGCCGGCAACTCCTGCACCGGAAGCCCCTCCGACGCCGCGGCCACCGGCTGAGCTCTCACCAGCCAATCCTCGCGCACCCGATAGCGCGCAGAAAAGTGCGCGGAACAGCACCGACCCAACGGCCGACGCCTTGCCCTCCAAGCCCTCCACGGTAGCCCCCCCCGCGCCTGCGCAGACACCAGCACCTGCCCAGCCCGTAGCCAAGCCGGCTCCTGTGTCGCCTTCCACTGAGCAGGAAGCCCTGTCAGCACCTCGCGCAGCCGGGGCCCTCTCCGGTTTCCCAGCATCACCCCCCATGCCCTCGACGGCCGCAGCCCCCCGCGCCGAATCCAGTACCGAAAGGCGCGAACGCGCATCAGTCTCCCCTGCACCAGCCCTTCAAGAAACCGCTCCGGCTGCCCCCGCCGCAGCAGCTGCACCAGCCACCCGCGCCCCGCTGGCTGACTCTGCAGCGCGCGACCACCAGACGGCGGCTGCAGCCCCTGCCATGTCAAAAAATCTGGGCGCGACCTCGCCCAACACCATCTGGGAGGCCGCCCGCTCGGGCCAACCCCAGCAGGTCGAAGCCCTCGTCCAACAGGGCACACCAGTGGATGCCCGCGACCCCGAAGGAAAAACCGCCCTGATGCTGGCGGCCATGAACGGCCACACCGCCACTGTGCAGCTGCTGCTGGCCTTGCGCGCCAACCCGGCGCTGGTGGACCGCGAAGGTCTGAATGCGGCACAGCTCGCGGCACAGCGGGGGCACACGCGCCTGGCAGAGCTGCTGGAAGCGGCCCGCTGAGAAGCGCACCAGCAGATCTCGCAGTGCCCAAGTCATGTCCGCAGGGGGCGGGCGTAGCTGCCCTGCTCGGCGGTAGCGGCGAATCAGCTGCTCGTCGGAATCATCAGAACCGCACCGCCTCAAACGCGGGGTGCAGCGCATCGATCCAGTGGTCCAGCTCGTCCTGCGTCACATGCAGGTGGTCCATGCAGGCCTGGCCGTGTTGGGTCCACTCGCGCGTGGGGGCCAGGCCGTCGTGCTGGTTGACCAGAAACTCGGCAAGCAAGCCCAGCGCCACCAAGTGGCGCACGGTTGGATCAAACTGCTCGTCGTTCAGGCATGCAAAGTCGTGGTGCAGCCAGATGGCCTGGGCCACGTCGCCCGGCAGGTGCCAGGTGCGCGCCACGATGGCGCCCATCACCGCGTGGTCGGTGCGGTGGCTCGCGTTCTCGGTCTGGGTAAAGGTGCGGTCCTTGCGCGCCAGGGCCTCGGTCACGGTGCCCGCGTAGCCCCGCACCGCCTTCACCAGCACCGGCATGCCCACATGGCAGAACAGCCCGAAGCTGTAACCCAGGCCCGGGTCCAGGCTGTAAAGCTGGTGGCCGATGTGCTCGCACGCAATGGCGCGGCGCTGCGAGCTTTCCCAGAAATGCTCCAGCAGCGGCGAGCGCACCTGCAGCGCATTGCGCGTGATGAAGGCAGACAAAAGCTCCACGGCCGGCTGCAGCCCCAGCACCGTCAGCGCCATGCCCACGGTCTGCACCGGCTGGGCCAGGCCGTACAGCGGGCTGTTGGCCAGCCGCATCACGGCGGCGGCCAGGGCTACGTCGGAGGATGCCAGTTGCTCCAGCGCGGTCGAGTCCAGCTCGGGCGCCGCCACGATCTGCTGCAGGCGCAGCAGTGACTCGGGGCACGGCGGGATCACGATGGCACGCACGGCAGGGTGCACGCGGGCTTGCCGGATGTCTTGGTCGATGGGGTGTGGAGCGGTCACAAAAAGTCCCCGGGCCGCCGCGTGTGCCGACCACACGGACGGGCGCAGCCCGCACAGTTGCAATTCGTTGCATTGTGGCGCCAAAAAGCGCTTTGCCCACCGAACCCGTGCACAAGCGCAGGCTTTGCGCCCAGCGCCTCAGAACCTGTCCTTTGAACAGGTTCTCAGATATTGGCGCCGTCGAGCCCCTGCAGGGCCTGCCGTGTGCTCAGGCTGCTGCGGCCGGGCATGGCCTCGCCCAGGTAGTCCAGAAAACGCCGCACCGCGGGCGACAGCCCCCGGCGGGAGGGGAACACGGCATGCACGATGGCGGGCGCCGGCGCCCAGTCGGGCAGCACCCGCACCAGCTTGCGCTCGCGCATTTCTTCCTGGCACATGTAGTCGGGCATCCAGCACACCCCCGTGCCGGCCACGGCCGCGTATTTGAGCGTGAGCAGGTCGTCCGCCACATAGCGCGGCGTGTGCTGCACCACCTGGTGCACGCCGCCCGGGCCGATGAGGTTCCAGGTCGATCGGCCGTCGGGCGCGGACATGGCGATGCTGTCGAGCTTGGCTAGGTCGTCCAACGTTTGGGGCATGCCCTGGCGGATCAGCAGCTCGGGGCTGGCCACCAGGATCTGCGTGGTGTGGTCCAGCCGCTTGACGACCATGCTGCCGCTGTCGTCCACCGAGGGACGCACGCGCAGCGCCACGTCGATGCCCTCTTCCACCAGGTTGACCGCGCGGTTGCTCACCAGCATGTCGATACGCACCTCCGGGCAACTGGCCAGGAACCGGGGGATCAGCTCGGCCACCACGGTCTGCGCCAGAGTGACGGGGCAGCTCACGCGGATGGTGCCGCGCGGCACGGTCTGCACCTGGGCCACCGTGTCGGCCGCCGCCTGGGCCGATTCGCGCATGGCCTGACAGTGGCGCAAATAGGCTTCGCCCACTTCGGTCAGCGAGAGCTTGCGGGTGGTGCGCTGCAGCAGGCGCACGCCCAGCTGCGTTTCCAGGTCGGACACCCGGCGCGACAGGCGCGATTTGGGGATACCGAGCGCGCGGCCCGCAGCGGCAAAGCCGCCGCGCTCCACCACTTCGGCGAAATACAGCATGTCGTTGAGATCTTGCATGGGCTTCATCGTCCTATGGATAGAACAATCTATCGCAAGTTCACTACCTTATCAACAAATTGATCCATCCCCACAATTCATGCCATGGCCACACGCTGTGGCTCCGATCCACAGAACCCCAGGAGTTCCCTCATGCAACTGCTTCACGTCGACTCTGCCATCACCGGTGATCAATCCGTGTCCCGCCAACTGACTGCCCGCACCGTGACCGCCTGGCAAGCCGCCCACCCTGGCACCACCGTGCAATACCTGGACCTGGCCCAGCAAGCGCCTTCGCACCTGTCGGCCCAGTCGCTGGGGTTCCGCACCGGCCAGGCCGCTGCCACCGAGGCAGAGCGCGCTGAAAACGCACTGTCCGAAGCCCTGGTGAGCCAGTTCCTGGCCTCCGACGTGATCGTGATTGGCGCGCCGCTGTACAACTTCTCCATCCCCAGCCAGCTCAAGGCCTGGATCGACCGSCTGGCGCAGRCMGGCCGCACCTTCAAGTACACCGAGAAGGGCCCCGTGGGTCTGGCCGGTGGCAAGACCGTGATCGTCGCCTCCACCCGTGGTGGCGTGTACTCGACCAGCGAAGGCGGTCAGGCCATGGAGCACCAGGAGAGCTACCTGAAGGTGGTGTTTGGCTTCTTCGGCATCACCGACGTGCGCTTTGTGCGTGCCGAAGGCGTGGCCATGGGCCCGGACGC
>NZ_JBGFFF010000175.1:0-8057 GCF_056175785.1 Acidovorax sp. LjRoot204 | reverse complement strand
ACTTCTGCTTGACGGGCCAGAGCAGGCGGCGCGCCTTGTCCAGGTTGGCGTTGTCGGGCCAACTATTGAGCGGCGCAAACCGCTGCTGCCCTGCCCCTGCGCCGCCACGTCCATCCGCCAGGCGGTAGGTTCCGGCGCTGTGCCAGGCCATGCGCACAAACAGCGGTCCATAGTGGCCAAAGTCTGCGGGCCACCAGTCCTGCGAGTCGGTCATCAGTGCGCGCAGGTCGGCCTTCACGGCAGCAAGGTCGAGGCTCTTGAATTCCTCGGCGTAATTGAAGCCGTCTCCCATCGGGTCGGTGAGCGGGGAATTCTGGTTCAGGGGGCGGAGATTGAGCTGGTTGGGCCACCAGTCGGCATTGCGGGGGCCCGTGGGCACGGCCTTGGTGTGGTCAAAGGGGCATTTGGCTTCGGTCGTCATGGGTCATCTCCTGTGAAATCGCGTCGGCAAAACGTATCGACAGGGCAGATGGTAGGAAGCAAACGATGACAGGTAAATTGAATCGATTGAATCCCATTAATAGCCAATATCAATGGATCATCATCCTTTCATTGATTTCGTTGCGATACCCAGACAAGTTGAGGCTGGGGCAGCGTCAACGCGAACGCGCCAGCAGCAGCCCAGGTGCACCCATGTCAGCCCTCAGGATGCGCCCATGGGTAGAGTCGGTGACATACACCGTGGTACGCCCTGCCCCGCCAAACGCCAGGTTGGTGGTGGAGCTGCCCGGTGCGCCGCGCAGCACCTGCACGGGCTCGGCCCGGTGGTTGAGCACCCACACATAGCCAAGGCCCGGGTTGGCCACCAGCAGGTGACCCTCGGCATCCACGGCCAGGCCGTCGGGGCCGCTGGGGCCATACGAGGTGAAGAACTGGCTGACCTTGGCCACGCTGCCATCGGGCAGCAGCGGCACGCGCCACACACAGTTGCCACGCGTCACGGCCAGATACAGCACGCGGCCGTCGGGCGACAGGGCCACGCCGTTGGGGCTGGGCACGTTGTGCAGCAGCAAGTCGAGCTGACCATTGGGCCGCAGGCGGTACAGGCGACCACTCGGGTCGTGCAGGCCGCTTTGGCCCTGGTCGGTGAAGTAGAGGTTGCCTTCGGCGTCAAAGATCAGGTCGTTCACGCCCTTGAAGCGCTCGCTGTTGCGGCGCTGCAGGTACGGGGTGACGGCGCCCGTGGCCACGTCGAGCTGCATCAGGCCGTTCTTGTAATCGGTGATGAGCAGCGTGCCGGGCTTCAAGAACTTCAGGCCGTTGGGCTCGCCGTCGTACTCGGCCACCAGCGCCCAGTCGCCCTGCGGGTTGATGCGAAAGACCCGGCCCCAGGGGATGTCGCTGACGTAGAGGTTGCCTGCGTCGTCGAACACCGGGCCTTCCAGAAAAGAATCGGTGATGGTGCCGCCCCGGTTGGCGTCAGCCCAGTCGCTGCGCTCGCGGCGGCGAAAGTGCTCAGGCATGGTGGTGAAGACATCGAGATCGCGGACCTCAGGAGCTTGCAGCAAAAACATGGTGGGTCTTTCCAATTCGTTCAGGCGGCGGGAGCGGTATCGAAACCATACAGCCGTGCCGGGTTGTCGACCAGGATGCAGTCCATGGCCGCGTCGCCGCCAGCCCAGGCCTGCAGCAGGTCCATCAAGTCGGCATCGTTCACGGTGCCAGGCGTCTCGGTGGTGTGCGGCCAGTCGCTGCCCCACACCAGGCGCTCGGGCGCAGCCTGCACCAGGGCCTGGCCCAGCGGCAGGGTGTCGGCGTAGCTGGGGCCATGCACGGTCGAGCGCATGTAGGCGCCCGAGAGCTTGAYCCAGGTGTTGCCACCATCGAGCAGGCCGCGCACCATGCCGTAGGTCTCTGCGGCCGGGCCTTCGGCGGGATCGATGCGGCCCAGGTGGTCGATGACCAGGGGCACAGGCAGCTTATGCAACTGGGGCGCGAGGGCGATGAGCTGCTCCGGCTGCGCAAAGACCTGGATATGCCAGCCCGCGCACGCCGGGTGCTCGGCCACCTTGCGCGCGAGCGTGGCCAGCATGGCGGGCGTGGTGGTGCCCCACGATTGGGGCGAGACGAAATTGACCCGCAGCCCGCGCACACGGCGTGCAGCCAGGTGGGCCAGCTCGTCGGCACCCACGCCGTCGCCCACCACGGCCACACCGCGTGCAGCGTCGCCCAACTGGTCCAGCGCATCCAGCGTGCAGGCGTTGTCGGTGCCGTAGGTCGATGGCGTGACCACCACCGTGCGCGTGGTGCCCAGGCGCGCCTGCAGTTGCCGGTACACCGCCACGGGCGCCACCGGTGGCGTGCGCGGCCAGTGGGCTGACGGCGCAAAGCGCGGGTCAAAGATGTGCATGTGGCTGTCACACGCGCCGGGCGGCAACTGGCGCTGCGGGCGGTTTAGGCCCACGGAGTGGGGCACGGGCGTGGTCAGCGCTGGCAAAGGCATGGGTCAGTCGAGTTTGATATTGCCCTTCTTCACGACCTCGSCCCACTTCGCGTCTTCCTTCTTCAGGAAGGCGGCAAAGTCTGCGGGCGTCGAACCGATGGGCTGGGCGCCCAGGTCGGCGAGGCGCTGCTTCACTTCGTCTTCTTTCAGCACCTCTTGCAGGGCCTGCTGCAGTTTGGTGGCCACGTCCGCAGGCACGCCCGCAGGCAGGAACACGCCGTTCCACTCATAGGCCTCGTAGCCGGGAATGGCCGCCTCGGCCACCGTGGGCACATCGGGCAGGCGCTTGGAACGCTCGGGCGCCGACACGGCCAGCGCACGCAGTTTGCCACCCGCCACATGCGGGTAAGTGGCGGCCACGGTGCCGAACATGAAGTCCACCTGGCCGGCCATCACGTCGGTGATGGCGGGGCCACCGCTCTTGTAGGGCACGTGCACCATGTCCAGGCCCAGCTTCTGGGCCATCAGCTCGGCCGCCAGGCGCTGCACCGTGCCGCTGCCGCCTGAGGCAAAGTTGATCTTGCCCGGCTGCGCCTTGGCCTTGGCGATCAGCTCGCCCACGTTTTTGTAGGGTGCATCGGCCTTCACGATGAGCACGTTGGGCGCCAGCAGCACCAGCGACAGCGGCTGCAGTGCGTTGGCTGCATACGGCATCTTGGGGAACAGGTGCGGGTTGATGGAGTACGGCGTGGCGTCGTACAGCATGGTGTAGCCGTCTGCCGGGGCCTTGGCCACGAAGCTGGCGCCAATGGTGCCGCTGGCACCGGCCTTGTTGTCTACGATCACGCTGCCACCCAACTTGGCGCCCAGGCGGGTAGCGACCACACGGGCCACGGCATCGGCCGCGCCACCGGGGGCGTAGGGCACGACGATGGTGATGGGCCGCTCGGGGAAGGCGGCGTGGGCCACACCTGCGGCCAGGGCGCAGGCGGCGATCAGGGGTTTGAGGAAGCGAAACATGGGGGTCTCCTTGGGTAGCATTCAATCAACAAGAGAAGGAAGGCGGTAGCGGTGTTTCACGTCGCACGGTGCATGAGCGGGCAGCCGTGCAAGGGCCGCCCCGCAGCACCGGCTGCGTCCCCCTTCCCGCTTTGCATCGCAAAGCGAGAGAAGGGGGAAGGCGCAACGCGCCTCAGGGGGTTGTCCGAGTCAATCTGCTTTGAGATCGAGCGCCTTGGCAATCTGGCTATACGTCGCAGCTTCGCGGGCCACACGAGTCGCAAAGGCGTTGCCACACACCGATTCGGCATCCATCCCCAGGCCGCGCAGCTTTTCAGCGGCCGATTCGCTCTTGGCAAATTCGGCGGCCGTGCGCTCCAGCGCCTGGGCGATGGGCTCGGGCACGCCTGCCGGGGCCAGCACGCCGTACCACACGTCGGCAGCGTAGTTGCCACCTCCTGCGTCGGCAAACGTTGGCACCTCGGGCACCAAGGCAGAGCGCTGGGGCGCGCCCACGGCCAGCGCACGCAGCTTGCCGCTCTTGATCTGCGGCAGCACCGAGCCCAGGGTGGCAAAGGAGCTGTCGAGCTGCCCGCCCATCAGGTCCGTCACCACGGGTGCGGCGCCCTTGTAGGGCACGTGGTTGAGCTGCAGGCCCTGGGCGCGGGCAAAGATCTCGGTGGCAAAGTGGCCTGAGCTGCCCACCCCTGCTGTGCCTGCTGTCACGCGGCCGGGCTCGGCGCGGGCCTTGGCCTGGTAATCGGCCAGTGTCTTGACCGGCAGGCTGGGGGTCACCACCAGCACCGTGGGGCTGCTGGCCACCGTGCACAGGGGGCGGAAGGACTTCACCGCATCGAACTTGACGCGGCCCTGGTACAGCGCCGGAATCATGGTGTGGTTGGTGGCGCCGAACAGCAGCGTGTAGCCATCGGCCGGGGCGCTGGCCACGGCCTGGGCGGCAATGATGGTGCCCGCGCCCGGCTTGTTGTCGATGATGAACGGCTGGCCCAGCGCCTTGCTGGCGTGGTCGGCAAACGCACGCGCCACCACGTCGGTGGGGCCACCGGCGGCAAAGCCCACCACCAGCTTCACGGGCTTGGTCGGATAGGCTGCTGCGCCCGTTTGCGCGCAGGCGGTGCCAGACGCTACAAAAACAATAGCTGCCAGCGCGTGATTGACTAGCGCAAGAGGCCTATTTTTCTTGAAATTGCGTGCCATGGTCTGTTGTCTCCTGTAGGGCCGGGCACCCTGCCCGGCCATGTTCTTGGGGCAGGCCGGCGCTCAGGCGACGGCTACTGCATGCGGTGCACGTGCCAGCACGGCCAGCAGGTTCTGGGCGGCGCCCACGCCCATGTTCACGTAGGCATCGCTCGTCACACCGCCAATGTGAGGGCTGAGGACGAAGTTCTTCTCGCCCTGGAAGGGGTGGCCCGCCGTCATGGGCTCCACCGCAAAGCTGTCGAGCCCGGCCGCCATGACCTGGCCCGAGCGCACGGCGGCCAGCAGATCGGCCTCGTCGATCAGGCCACCACGTGCCGTGTTCACCACAATCACGCCACGCTTGCATTGCGCCAGTGTGGCGGCGTTCAGCAGGTTGCGGTTGTCGTCGGTCAGCGGGCAGTGCAGAGACACGGCATCGGATTCGCGCCAGATCGTCTCCAGGTCCACCGCCTGCACATAGGCGGGCAGGTTCTTGGCAAACGGATCGAAGCCAATCACGCGCATGCCCAGAGCGTCGGCCATCTTGGCAAAACGCAGGCCGATGGCGCCCAGGCCCACCAGGCCCACCGTGCGGCCACCCAGCTCCAGGCTCTTGTGCGTGGCCTTGTCCCAGTGGCCAGCGTGCATGCGCGCATCGAGTTGCACCACCGACTTGGCGCAGGCCAGCAGCAGCGCCAGGGCCTGCTCGGCCACGGCGGCGGCGTTGGCGCCCACGGCGGCCACCACCTCAATGCCACGGGCCTTGGCGGCCACCTTGTCGATGGTGTCGGTACCGCTGCCGTGCTTGGAGATGACCTTGAGCGCGGGGGCCGCGTCCATCACCGAAGCGCCCACCTTGCCGTAGCGCACGATGATGGCCACGGGGTTGTGCGCACCGCACAGGGCCACCATGTCGTCTTCCGTCGGCGTCTTGCCTGCGTAGACGATCTCGTAGCCTGTGAGCAGGTCGAGGGCTTGTTGCGCCAGGTCGGCGCCGGTCACGATGATGGTTTGGCTCACAGCGATTCCCCTTCCTTCAAAACGCCTGCGGCGCGCAGGGCGGCGGGGAGCCATTTCGATGCGGTGTCGCCACGGGCGATGGCTTCGATACGGGCGGCTTCGTCGGCCACCTTCTTGTCGGCCAGGGCCAGCATGGCGGGGGCTTTTTCGCGCTCGATGACGACCACGCCATCGGCGTCGCCCACCACCAGGTYACCCGGGTTCACCACCGCGCCACCGGCGCTGATGGGGTGGTTGATGCGGCCGGGCACGTACTTGGTGGGCCCTGCGGGGTTGAAGCCAGCGCTGAACACGGGGAAGTCCAGCTCCAGAATTTCCAGCTTGTCGCGGATGGCGGCGTCCACGATCACACCCGCGAGGCCGCGCTTCTTGCAGGCGCTGAGCATCAGCGTGCCCATCAGCGCCGCCGTCTGGTCGCCCTTGCCRTCRATCACCAGCACGTCRCCCGGCYKGGCCAGSGCGATGGCGGCGTGGATCATSAGGTTGTCGCCSGGSCGCACTTCCACGGTGAAGGCAGGGCCTGCCACCTTCATGGACTGGTGCACGGGCGCCACGCGGCCATGCATGGTGCCGCGGCGGCCTGCCACGTCGGCCAGGATGGCGGCTTGGTAGGTAGCGGCCCGGGCAACAACGTCGCCGCTCACGCGGTCAATGGTGCGGATGATTTCAGGGAGTTGGCTCATGGGATGGTCCGGTTGAACGATGGAATGAAGAAAGGAAGTAAGAGAACTGCGGTGGTCAGTCGGCTTTGATGCCGCCTTCTTTGATGACCTTGGCCCACTTGGCAGAGTCGGCCTTCTGCAGGTCGCCCAGCTGCTGGGGCGTGCCGCCCACCAGCGTCACGCCCAGCTTGTCGGCCAGGGCAATGAGGGCGGGGTCTTTCAGCGTGGCGGCAATCTCGCGGTTCAGGCGCTGCACGACGGCGGCGGGTGTCTTGGCGGGGGCAAACACGGCCTGCCACTGCTCCACCACAAAGTCCTTGAGCCCCGCCTCGCCCATGGTGGGCACGGCAGGCAGGGCCTTGAGGCGCTGGGCAGACGTGACGGCCAGGGCGCGCAACTTGCCCGACTGCACATGCGGCAGTGCAGCGGCTGCGGGGGCAAACATGAACTGCACCTGCTCGGCCAGCGTGTCTTGCAGCGCGGGGGTGTCGCCCTTGTAGGGCACATGGATGAAGCGCGCGCCGGTTTGCTGCTGCAGCAGCTCGCCCTGCATTTGCAAGATGGTGCCGTTGCCACCCGAGGCAAACGCCAGCTTGCCGGGCTGGGCCTTGGCGGCGGCCAGCAGGTCCGCCACCGTCTTGAACGGCTGGTTGGAGCCCACCACCAGGATGTGCGGGATGGTGCCAACGGTGATCACGGGCTCGAACGCCGTGATGTGGTCGTAGGGCAGCTTGGCCATCAGGTGCGGGGCGATGGCCTGCGGGCCGATGGAGGTGCCCAGCAGCGTGAGCCCGTCCGGCGCCGCCTTGGCCACGTAGGCCGCGCCAATGGTGCCCGTGGCCCCGGCCTTGTTGTCCACGAYGACATTGGTGGACAGGGCCGCGCCCAGCTTGAGGGCAATGTTGCGGCCCAGCACGTCGGTGCTGCCGCCAGCGGGGTACGGCACCACCCAGGTGATGAGCTTGCCCGCAGGCCAATCGTTTTGCGCCCAGGCGGGCAGCCCGGCCCCCACACCTGCGCCCGCAAGGGCCAGGGAGGTCAACAGGTGGCGGCGCTGCGCGCCGTGCGTGGAAAGGGGAGATACCAAAGAGGTCATGGTGCAAGGCCCTCAGACAGGGGTGGGGGATGAAGAAGTCGAGACCGGCGGGAAGCCGTAAAGCGCGGCAGGGTTGGTGACCAGCACGCGGCGCAGGGCATCCGCACCGGCCTGATCGCACCAGCGCGCCAGGGTGTCGATTTGCAATGCGTCGTCCGGCACGGGGTGCAGGCCAGCGCTGGCAGTGGCATGGGGCCAGTCGCTGCCCCACAGCACGCGCTCTGGTGCAGCACGCAGGTAGCTGGCGGCCAGTGCGTCAAGCGCCGGGTCGTCCACCGCGTGGGTGGCGCTGACGATGTAGCCGCCCGAGAGCTTGACCCAGGCCCTGCCCTCGCCCATCAGCTGCAGCAGCAGTGCGTGGGCTGGGTGCTTCCCGGCTTGCTCGGGTGCGATGCGGCCCAGGTGGTCAAACACCAGGGGCACAGGCACGTTGCGCAGCACATCGCCCAGCGTGGCCAGCACATCGGACGCCATCAGCAGCTGCAGATGCCAGCCCCAGGGCGCAATGCGCTGGGCAAGGGGCAGGATGGAGTCCACCGAACCCGTGACGCCCAGCGACAGGTTCAGCCGCACGCCGCGCACGCCCCCGTCGTGCAGGGCCTGCAGCTGGGCATCGCTCTCGCTGCCATCGATCACGGCCACGCCCCGGGCCTGCGTACCCAACGCGGCCAGGCCCTGCAACATGCAGCGGTTGTCC
>NZ_JBGFFF010000174.1:0-8134 GCF_056175785.1 Acidovorax sp. LjRoot204 | reverse complement strand
GCGGAACACCTCACCTTGCTGGCTGAAACCGATGGAGGGAAGGAACTGCAGAGCCGCTGCGGCGCCGCTGAGCTTGACGAAATTTCTACGTTGCATGGTGATCTCCGGTAGGGGGGATGGGGGTGAGGGGATGAAAGAGACTCAAAGGGTGTTCTTGACCCACACGCCGTCCTTGGCGATGGCGCGAATGCGCTCGCCCTGGTTCAGCAGGCAGGTGATGTCGGTGAGCGGGTTGCCATCGACCAGCAAGATGTCGGCAATGGCACCGGCCGTGACTTCGCCCAGCTGGCCTTGCTGGCCCAGAATCTCCGCGCCAATCAGCGTGGCCTGTTGCAGCACCGGGCCATTGCCCAGAATCTCCGCGCGCAGGCGCAACTCGTCCGACTGCAGGTAATGCGTCTCGGCCAGCAAGTCGCTGCCCAGGCCCATCTTCACGCCCGCCTTGGCCAGGATCTCGATGGCCTGCTTGCCCTGCCCACGTACCGAATCGATCTTGGCAATCGACACCGCAGGCAGGCCATAACGCTCGCCCTCGTTGGCCAGGCCCTCGTAGGTGATGAGCGTGGGCACCATGAAAGCGCCCATCTCGGCCATGAACTCTGCCGTCGGCACATCCACCAGATTGCCGTGCTCAATGGTGCGCACGCCGCAGCGCACGGCGCGGGCAATGGCGCGGGGCGTGTAGGCGTGGGCCATGACATAGGTGTTGGCATTGGATGCCTCTTCCACAATGGCGTGCAGCTCGGCCTCGGAATAGCCCAGGTTGCCAATTGGGTCGTTGGGCGAGGCCACGCCGCCCGAAGCCATCACCTTGATCTGTGTGGCGCCCTTCAGAATTTCTTCACGCACCGCCAGGCGGCAAGCATCCACGCCATCGACCACGCGGCCGATGTTGCCCAGCTTGTAGGCGCACGAACACACATCCAGGTCATCGTTGCGCTGGCGGAAATCCGCATGCCCGCCGGTTTGCGACAACGCCTTGCCCGCAGGGAAGATGCGTGGCCCCTGCACCAGCCCCGTGCGCACCGCCTCGGCCAGCGACCAGTCGGCGCCGCCCGCATCACGCACGGTGGTAAAGCCCCGCTCCAGCATGCCCTTCATGATGGGCAGCGAGCGCATCATGGTGAACACGTTGGGCATCTTGGCCACGGCGCCCAGGTTGAACGAAGACGCCACCACATGCACGTGGCAGTCGATCAGGCCGGGCATCAGGGTCATGCCCTTGGCGTCGAGCGTGGTGGTCCCTTCTGGCACCTGCAGGTCGGTGCCTACCGCTGCAATGYGGCCGTCCTGCACCAGAACGGACAGGCCGGTGCGCAGTGTGAGCGCGTGGACATCCAGCACACGGCTGTTTTCAATCAACAAAGAGGTCATGAGATTCGTCAAAGTGGGCGCGATGGCTTCAAAATTACTCATAGCCTGCTTTTTCAGGGGGCTATGAAGACCATCAAGAATCCATCTGGTGCATTGCAGCATCTACAGAGTGTGGCGCTTGACACGTTGCTGTCACAGGACGCATTTATCGGGCCAATTGACCTTATCCGCAACGCCTAAAATCTCACCATCCCATGAGCCCTACTCATACCCCCTAGGCCACATCTATGCGCCGCCTGTGCCCCACCATCTCTGAGCTGAACGCCTTTCACTCCGCCGCCAAGCACCAGGCCTTCACCATGGCAGCACGCGAGCTGTGCGTGACGCAAAGCGCCATCAGCCGCCACATTGCGGCGCTGGAGGACTACCTGGGCCAGAAGCTGTTCATCCGCAAAGCCACCGGGCTGGAGCTGACCGAGGCGGGGGCCACCTACCTCAACGCCACCCGCCCGGCCATGGCCGCGCTGGAATCGGCCACGGCACAGCTCATGTCGTACGGGGGCGATGGCGGCTCGCTCAACCTGTCGGTGCCGCCCACGTTTGCGGCGCAGTGGCTGTTTCCGCGCCTGGGCCACTTCAAGCGCACGCTGCCGCAGGTGTCACTGAACTTTGTGCGTTACCAGCACGCGCACGACTTTGCGACGCCGCACGAGTTCGATGCTGCCATTCAGTACGGCTACGGCAATTGGCCCAGCGCCAATGCGCGCTACCTGATTGGCAAGGAAACCAGCATCGTGTGCAGCCCGCAACTGCAGGCCGCCCTGCCCCTGAACACCCCACAAGATTTGATGCGCGCCACGCTGCTGCAGCACATTGAGGTGCCCCTGGCCTGGCAGGACTGGATGGAAGCCCACGGCCTGGACACCAGCGCCAGCCGCTTCGGGCCGGGCTTCAACCTGTATTCACTCATCATCCGCGCAGCGGTTTCAGGCTTTGGCGTGGGCATCGTGCCCACCTGCCTGGTAGAAGACGAACTGCAGGCAGGCACTCTCGTAGAGCCCCTGAAAAACCGCTTTGACAGCCCGCTCGGCTACTACCTGTGCGCGCCCACGGCACGCACCAATTTGTCGGTGTACCGGCTGGTGGCGGGGTGGCTGGAACACTGCTGCAACCATGCCGAGGGCGCCGCGGCGCCAGCCGCCACGCCCTGCATTTTCTGCAACCCCCAGGCCTCTGCGGCGGGTTAGGGCCTGTTCACACTATTTTTGCCAGTGCGAAGGCCTCCACTCGCAGGCCTGCCTCAGGCGAACAACCCTTTGTACTGATCCCGCAGCAGGTTCTTTTGCACCTTGCCCATGGTGTTGCGCGGCAGCTCGGACACCACGAAGCACTTCTTGGGGATCTTGAAGTTGGCCAACTGCGACTTGAGCTGAGCCACGATGGCATCGGCGTCCATGCTGGCACCGGGCTTGGCAATGACCACGGCCACGCCCACTTCGCCAAAGTCAGGGTGTGGCACGCCGACCAGGGCGCTTTCGGCCACGCCGGTCATGTCGTTGATGTAGCCCTCGATCTCKGCGGGGTAGACGTTGTAGCCGCCGCTGATGATCAGGTCTTTGCTGCGGCCCACGATGTGCACGTAGCCGCGCTCATCGACCTTGCCCACGTCGCCGGTCTTGAAGTAGCCATCCTTCGTGAACTCTTCGGCGGTCTTTTCTGGCATGCGCCAGTAGCCCTTAAACACGTTGGGGCCCTTGACCTGGATGCCGCCGATTTCGCCCACGGGCAGGTCTTTGCCATCATCGCCCTGCACGCGCAGGCTCACACCCGGCAGGGGGAAGCCCACGGTGCCGCCACGGCGTTCATCCTGGCCCTTGTAGCGCTGGTCGGCGCTGTAGGGGTTGSWGGTGAGCATGATGGTTTCGCTCATGCCGTAGCGCTCCAGGATGGTGTGGCCGGTGCGTTGCTGCCATTCCTTGAAGGTTTCGATCAGTAGCGGTGCAGAGCCTGCGATGAACAGGCGCATGTTCTTGACGGCCTGTTTGTTCAAACCAGCCTCGGCCAGCATGCGCACGTACAGTGTGGGCACGCCCATGAACACGGTGGCGCGGGGCATGGCGGCGATGACGGCCTTGGGGTCGAACTTGGCCATCCAGATCATCTTGCTGCCGTTGATGAGCGCGCCGTGGATGGCGACGAACAGGCCATGCACGTGGAAGATGGGCAGCGCGTGGATGAGCACGTCGCCCTYCKTCCAGCCCCAGTAGTCCTTGAGCAYSWCGGCATTSSWSAGCAKGTTGCCRTGCGTGAGCATSGCGCCCTTGCTGCGGCCGGTGGTGCCGCTGGTGTACAGGATGGCGGCCAGGTCGTCGGCGCTGCGGGACACGGCCTGGTGCTCGTCGCCGTGGTGCGCTGCACGCTCCAGCAGGCTGCCGGTGCGGTCGTCACCCAGGGTGAAGACATGCTGCGTGCCCAGGGTGAAGGCAATCTTGCTGACCCAGCCAAAGTTGCCGGGGCTGCACACCACCACGGCCGGCTCGGCGTTGCCGATGAAGTATTCGATCTCGGCGCTYTGGTAGGCGGTGTTGAGCGGCAAAAAGACGTAGCCCGCACGCAGCGTGGCCAGGTACAGCGCCATTGCTTCGACCGACTTTTCGACCTGCACGGCAATACGGCTGCCTTCGGGCAACTTGRGCGATGCAAGCAGGTTGGCGATGCGGGCGCTGGCGCGGTCCAGATCGCGCCAGGTGTAGAACAGCGGGGTGCCGTCTGCCGCCGTGGTCTCAACGGCAGTGCTGTCCAGGTCGGACGGGAACGAGGCGCGCAGGGCGCTGAAGAGGTTGTGTTGGCTCATGGCTCAGACTTCAATGGGCTGGGTGGCTGGGTTGAGAGGTTGGGACTGACTGAATGGGAGAAAGCGGGGACGGAGGCGCCAGTCAGAACACCGGCGCGCGCTTGTCCAGAAAGGCAGAGATCCCTTCGCGGTGCTCGGCGCTGGCGGCGTAGGCATAGGGGTCGGCAGGGCCATTTACTATGTTTTCAATAGCAGACAAGGCATGATTTTGTAGCGCTACAGGCGCTTTCAACGCCCGAAACGTCTGTTTGTTCATGCGGGCGGCCTGGGGCGCCAGCGCGGCRATGCGCTGGGCACTGCCCAGGGCTTCGGTGGCCACCATGTCGTCGGCCACCACGCGGCTCAAAAAGCCGCGTGCCAGCATGTCGGGGGCGCTGAAGGTGGCGGCCTCCAGCAGCATCTGGCGTGYGGTCACGTCGCCCACTGCACCTGCCACCAGCTGCGCCTCGCGCGGGGCCATCGGAAAGCCCAGCTTGGCAATCGGTGCGCCAAAGCGCGCGCCATTGCCCGCCACCCGGATGTCGCAGCAGCTGGCAATCTCCACGCCGGCGCCCATGCAGGCGCCGCTGATCTGGGCCACGATGGGCACGTCGCACTGGAGCATGGCATTGAGCCCGCCCCACACGTCGTTTTCATGAAAGTCGCGCAGCGCTGCCGCGTCAAAACGGAAGCCGGGGTACTCCGAAATGTCTCCGCCCGCACAGAACGCCCCGCCCTCGCCCGCGATGAGCACACAGCGCGCATCGGCAGAGCGCTGCACGTCTTCAAACACCGCACGCAACTGCCGCCACATGGGCCGCGACATGGCGTTCAGCCGCCCGGTGTGGCGCAGGGTGACATGCACCACCCCGCCCTCACCGGCATTCATCAACACTTCACCCGACATCCTGGTATCCATTTCCTTCACATACCGCCCACGACCTTCTCACCCCGCGATGCCATCGCCAGCACCACCGTGGAACTGGCTCTGCCAGACCACGAAGCGCAGCCATAGCACCGGCTATGGCGAGCATTTGCAACAACTACGGTGTGCTCTTTTGCGGAGCGATCGGGCATGGCGGGTTTGTTTGCACCGTCTTGGGGGTTAGTCAAGCTTTGCGCCAGACGCCTTCACCACCGCCGCCCAGCGCTTGACCTCGGTGCTCACAAACGCGCCAAACTGCTGCTGCGTCATGCCGCCGTAGTCCGCGCCGTTGCTGGCCCACACGGCCTTGAGTTCATCGGCGGTGCCCAGGCGCTTGATCTCGTCCACGATGCGKGCCTGCASSTCGGCCGGYGTGCCYTTGGGYGCCCACAGGCCGTACCAGGTGGTSACSGTGTAGTCGGGCAGGCCCACTTCGGAGGCGCAGGGTACGTCGGGGAATGCGGGGTTGCGCTTGGCGCCGGACACCATCAGCGCCTTGATACGGCCGCTCTTGATGTGATTGGCTGACGAGCCCAGGCCGTCGAACATCATGTCCACGTTGCCGCCAATGAGATCCTGCAGCGCGGGGCCCGCGCCCCGGTAGGGGATGTGGGTGATGAATGTGCCCGTCTGCTGCTTGAACAGCTCGCCCGCCAGATGGTGCGAGGTGCCTGCTCCGGCCGAACCGTAGTTGAGCTTGGCAGGGTTGCGCTTGATGTAGTCCAGAAACTGCTTGAAGTTGGTGGACGGCGTCTTGGGATTGACCACCASCACCTGSGGCACGTTGGCCAGCAGCRYCAGSGGMAYGAAGTCTTTCTCGAKGTCGTAGTCGAGCTTGGGGTASATCGMMGGSGCRATCGCGTGGTGCACSGCGCCCATGAACAGCGTGTAGCCATCGGGCGCCGCCTTGGACGCAATGCTGGCACCCAGCGTGCCCCCGGCGCCCCCCCGGTTGTCGATCACCAGCGTCTTGCCCGTGCTTTTGGAAAACTGCGCAGCCAGCGGCCGGGCAAACGCATCGGTGCCGCCACCGGCGGGGAACGGCACCACCACCGTCACGGGCTTGCTGGGCCAGGTGCTTTGGGCCCAGCTGTTGCTGCTGGCCAGGCCCAGGCCTGCAGCCGCCGCGCCGAGCAGTACACCCCGGCGTTGGATTCGCAAATCAGTCATTCCTTGTCTCCTGTCGTTGTAAAAATACGCGGTCACTGGTCCGCCCGGCATCTTGCCGGTCGCCCCGTCAGTCGCGGCAAAGGCTGTCGATGTCCCCCGACACTGGCACCTTGCCCTGCGCAAGCAAGCTGCGATGCTTGTCGATGCGCTTCAAGTCGTACAGGTAGTTCACCATGAGCCCGTACGATTGTTTCTGCCCCTTGCTGGACGGGTCACCCGCCCAGTTCAGGCGCTCTACCCGCGCGCCGTTGCCCAGGTGGAAGCGGGCCACAGGGTCTGCCGGTTTGCCCTCTTGCAGCTCGCGGCCCAGATAGTACGCGGCGCATTCCAGCAGCATCTGGCGCACGGGGGATTTGGCGTCCAGCTCCAGCGCTTTGTCCACCGCCCCGAGCAAATGCGTGGCCTGCGGCGGCTCGAAGCCCACCGCGCGGCCCAGCTCGCTGCGGCGCTTGTCGTCCAGGCGGTCCAGCATGGCCCCTGCATGTTTGCCCAGCCAAGCGCGGAAACCCGGAATGGGCGACAGCGTGGCGAAGGTGCGCAGGCGCGGGAACTCGGCCGTGAGCGTTTCCACCACATGCTTGATGAGCGAGTCGCCAAAGCTCACGCCGCGCAGGCCTGTTTGCGTGTTGCTGATGGAATAGAAGATGGCCGTGGTGGCCCGTGTGATGTCCACGGGCGCGGCAGCCTCATCCAGCAGCGGCGTGATGCTGGCCGAGATCTTGTCCACCAGCGCCACCTCSACRAAGATCAGCGGCTCGTTGGGCAGSCGCGGRTGGAAGAAGCCRTAGCAGCGGCGGTCGCTGTCCAGCCGGTTCTTCASGTCGGYCCAGCTSYKGATGTCGTGCACGGCCTCGTACTTGATGAGCTTTTCGAGCAGCGATGCGGGCGAGTCCCACGACAGCCGGCGCAGCTCCAGAAAGGCCACGTCAAACCAGGTCGAAAACAAATGCTCCAGCTCGGCATCGAGCGGCAGCAGGCGCTTGTCGGCCTTGAGCAGCGGCAAAATTTCGGCACGCAGGTCTACCAGAAACCGCATGCCCTCGGGGAATGCCGAAAACCGCTGCAGCAGCCGCGTGCGCGGCGATACCAGCGCACGGCGCAGGCTGATCTCGGCCTGCCCTTCTTCGGCAGTACCCGCTGCCGCCTCGTAGCGCTGGCGGGCCGACTTGAAGCGTGTGGCGTCGGGTGCGAACTGCTCGCACATCAGCAGCCACATGTCGCGCCGCTCCTCGGGCTCGGCCTTCGCATACCACTCGGCCACGGCCTGGGCGCGGCGGCCGCCTTCGATCTCGCTCACCTGCGGCGCCACCACCTCCTGCAAATCGGCCAGCAGACGGCGCAATGCGCGGGGCGACAACGCCTCCTGGCCGCGCCGCAGGGTGGCCTGCAGGCGCTCATTGGTAGAACGCGGCACCGCGACCTTGGCGACCACATCGGTCACGGTTTTGTCGAGTGAGGCCTTGGCAGACTTGTCGGCGGTCTTGTCCCCCGCCTTGTCGGCGGCAGGCGCGGCAGTGCGCAGGCGTGACACGCTGCGGGTGATCCATTCGGGAGTGCTGTTGATCATGGGGTCAACCTCGATTGCTGGTTGCGGGCTACATCGCGCAGCGCATCGCGCTGGCGCAACAGATGGGTGCGCATGGCCTCCTCGGCCGCGTCGCAGTCGCGCGCCTTGAGCGCGGCAAACACGGCCAGATGCTCTGCCAGGCTTTGCTGCATGCGCCCGGGGGCATGCAGCGTCTTGTGGCGTGCCAGCCGCAGGATCTTGCGCAGGTCACCAATCACCTGGGCCAGCCAGCGGTTGTCCGCCAGCGTGATGAAGGCCTCGTGGATGGCGTAGTTGGCTTCGTAGTAGTCGGTCATGCGCCCATCGGCCGCGCACTGTTGCAGGC